>JANOKE010000437.1:0-1465 GCA_031419135.1 Gemmatimonadaceae bacterium | reverse complement strand
GTCTGCCGAAGGATTCTGTCGCCAACGCCGCACAGGTATTTGCTATTGATCGTAGCTTCCTCAGCACCCGCGTGGGAAAATTGGCGCCGAAGCGGCTCGAGCAGATCCTGGTGAGCATTGATGTGGTGCTCGGTCGGTAGGCCGCCGAACAGGACGTTGCAGTTGACAAGCGATGCAAGGAGTGCTCGCTGCGCTCGCTCTTATCATCTTCGCTTGCAACTTCGTTCGGCCGCATCAGCTTACTTAAGTGCGCAGCAGGGCAGCTCGCGGTTCGCTGGGTCGTTCGACAACGGCGGACCGCCGCGCTAGCTTGAACCGCAGACCATGCGAGGACCAACACATGAATTGGCGTGACCACATCACGGTGGATCCAATGATATGCCACGGACAGGCCTGCGTCCGTGGTGCGAGGATCACTGCATCCGTTATTCTCGACAATCTCGCGGCCGGAATCCCCGCAGCGGAGATGCTGACGAGCTATCCGGGGCTCACCGAGACAGGAATTCGCGCGGCCTTGTCGTACGCCGCTGATCTCGCGACCGAACGGGGGCCATGATGCGCACACCGTCTACGACGAGCTGCTGGCCGGTACGCCGGATCCGGAACTCGGCGTGATCATTTAACGCGAACGACGAGGTCTCGTCACGCTTGATCTTGGGTTTGGCGACATCCGCAACTATCCACCGCGCGACTACCATGGGATCATCGTGCTTCGGCCATCCAGCCAAGACAAGGCGACCGTCTTGCACCTATTCTTGTCGGCCATTGCGCTGCTGGATCACGAATCCCTCGTTGGTCGATTGTGGATTGTCGAGGATCGACGGATCCGAGTACGCGGTTGATTCACGGTGGCACATGTGCGCGACGCTGCGGCCGAACAAATCGTTGCAGTTGACAAGCGAGTTAAGGCGTGCTCGCTTCGCTCGCATTATGTGAGTCGCGATAGGGCCGCCGGTTGCCCGGCGCCAACCTCGTCGAGATCTTCTTCTCGAAGCTGGCGCGCACGCTGCTCCGCGGGATTCGGGCGGACTCACCGGCGGAGCTGACGGCGCGCATCACGCAACATCTCGACGCGCTCAATGAGGACCCAGTCGTCTTCACATGGAAGTACGGCTTGGAGGACATCGTGCTCACCGATAGTAATCTTACTTAGGAATCAAACATCTAGTCTGCATCCCCGCCGCTGGCGACGGCGCGCGTGACGCCCAACATCGCATGCAGCAGACGGCCGATCTGTTGTACGCTCGATGGCATCGGTCTTGACCTTGGCGTAACTGATCGCCTTGAGATACTTCGCATGCGCAAGGCGGAGGTCAATGCTCTAGAGGGCCCAGGCAGCCCCGGTGGACCCACCGAAACCATGTACTTGGTCCACGGCTCACAATAAGTTGTAGCATGATGCCGACCTTTCTGTCGTGCACCCGGATCGGAATTGCCCTGACAGTGCTCGTCGTCGTGACCCGGG
>JANOKE010000436.1:0-1221 GCA_031419135.1 Gemmatimonadaceae bacterium | reverse complement strand
AGAGACACCACTCGAGTTCTTCGCGCCTCGTCGTCTAACGATGCATGCATCATACACGCGAGCGAACGTGCGCCGCTTGTGGTCGAGTTGCACGTGCTTGAAGTGCGATGTCGAGAGGCGGTCATGTCAACGCGCAAAAGGGTCGCCGAAGCGCGGATCGATCAGGAACGCGCGGTCGGTGAGCGTGTGGAGAAACGCCACCAGCGATCGTTTCTGCGATGCAGAGAGATGCAGTCGCCTGGGTGATCCGTCTTGCGCGCGCAGCCGTCGGTCCAGATCGGGGTTGTCCTGCACACCAGCGTCGTAGAAATCGATGACCTCCTCGAGGGTGCGGAATCGACCGTCGTGCATGTACGGCGGTCGGTGCACCACGTTGCGGAGCGACGGAGACTTGAGCCGACCCTGTCCTGCGCCGTTGTCGAGATTGGTAGCGTCGAGGCCATTGTTTCGGGCGCTGTCGCTCACCACCGCGTACGATTCGTGACAACTGCGGCAGCCCACGGCTTCGAACAGCGTCTGGCCTTCGTATTCCTGCGACGAAAAGGTCACGGTTCCCGCCAGCAGACTGTCGATCTTGCTGTTGGTGGTCTTGAGGGCCCGCACGAATTGGGAGAGCGCCTTGGCGGTGCGATCGGTTGAGATGGTGCTGTCGCCAAACGCCGCGGCGAACAGGGGTGCGTAGTAGCGCGCCATCTGCAGCTTGGGTACCAGAACATCCGGGGGCAAACCCATCTCCGTCGGTTCAAACACCGGCTGCAGCGCAAGATCTTCCAACGTGGCGGCGCGTTCGTCACGGAAAAATCGCGCGGGTCCATAGAACCGCACATTGGTGAGCGGCATCGAATGGCGACGTGTCGGTGTACCCAGCACGCCGATGCTCAGGCGTGCCGTATCGGAGAACGAAAACTGCTGCTGATGACATGAGGCGCAGGACACCTGATCGTTGACCGACAGGCGTCGATCATAGAACAAGACGCGGCCCAGCGCGGCACCTGCATCCGTCACACGGTTCACCGCCGACATGTTGTCAATGCGAACCACTTGCGGTGAGTTGGCGATCGCCGGCGGCAGCGGCGCCGTTTCATCGGCGTACGCGTAGGATGCTACCGGCAACCTCGGTTCATGCAACTCGGTGCTCTGCGCAATGATGGGGAATCGGGCTTCCGCGCTCTTTCGATTCACGTCGGTAGCGATAACGGTGGCCATGATCACGGTGGCCAC
>JANOKE010000435.1:0-1559 GCA_031419135.1 Gemmatimonadaceae bacterium | reverse complement strand
TCACTGGCGACAATCAACGCACGGCCGATGCTATTGCCCGCGAAGCACAGATCGATCGGGTGGTGGCTGGCGTGCTGCCCGAGGGAAAGGTGGCCGAGATCCGGCGACTGCAGGCCGGGGGCAAGGTGGTGGCGATGGTTGGTGACGGTATCAACGACGCGCCCGCGCTGGCGCAGGCCGACGTGGGCATGGCCATCGGCACCGGCACCGATGTGGCGGTGGAAGCGGGCGATGTGGTGCTGATGCGTGGCGATTTGCAAAGCGCCGCCCAGGCCATTGAGTTGTCGCGTCGCACCATGCGCACGATGAAGCAAAATCTGTTCTGGGCGTTCGTGTACAATGTGATCGGCATTCCGGTCGCTGCGGGCGTGCTGTATCCGGCGTTTGGACTGTTGCTGAGCCCCATACTGGCCAGCGCGGCGATGGCGTTCAGTTCGGTGAGTGTGGTGGCGAACAGCCTGCGCCTGCGCGGCGCGCGGATCGCGTAATGGCCACGTCCAGGAAAGCGGTGGCCGTGTCCAGCGATGCGAAAGAGCGCAACCGCAAGCGCTTGCGTCGCATCGAAGGGCAGGTGCGCGGGCTGCAAAAAATGGTTTATGAAGACCGTTACTGCGCCGACATCCTCACGCAGATTTCATCGGTGCATGAAGCGTTGCGGGCGGTGGGGCGTGAGCTCATGCGCAACCATCTCAGGCACTGCGCCACGTCGGCCATTCGGTCGGGCGATGCCACGGCGGAGAAAATGTACGACGAGCTGGTGGAGATGATGTACAAGCACAGCCGCTGAGCGTGGCACAGCAAACGCTGCCGGATTCGCAATCTGCGCTTCCGGGACGTATATTGAAGAGCTTGCTTCAGTTGCCACGCATGAAGCGCGTTACATGCGAGTCAGAAAACCACGGTCGGCGGGCGTGCCTATTGACAGAACCAAATACTCAGCACATCGTGACGTTCAATCGTCCGAAGTGATACGAGCTGCCCACCTTTGACGCTACGATCAATGACAGACATTTCGCCGCATCGCCGCATCGCCGCATCGCCGCATTAGCATGCGCATTCTTGGTCAGTGCCACTGCGTGTGGGAAGCAATTCGATAAATCAGGGCCATTGGAGCCGGGCGCTCTTGCGCAAACCTTTGCTGTTTCGTCCGACTTGACGGACAGTCCGAATTACACGGCGCGAATTCACATTAGAATCCGTTGCACCTGATGGAAAGGTCGCCAACCTGAGCACAGACGTTGCACTTACTCACGTCGAAGACCGGACCGAAGCGCAGATTTCGACTGTCCCTTCTCGCCAAGCCGACGGTGCGGTGATGGTGCGCCCGCATAGCTTCAGGTACGTCTGGAACAGCGCGGGACTGGTATCGGTGACGGATGAGAGCGGCAGTTCGATGTCGAGCGAACAAATAGATCAAATTCTCCCCGCAGCAAGTACCGGTGTGCTTGGGCGTGGTCCTGAAACGGCGAGGGAGCTCGCGCGAATCGCTGACATCAAAAACGCAGTTCGCTCGCGACAGGAGACTCAGGGCACCGCTGCGTCGTCGCTGCGCGCGCGCC
>JANOKE010000434.1:0-1440 GCA_031419135.1 Gemmatimonadaceae bacterium | reverse complement strand
GTGGCCTGGATATCGCTGCCCCACATCACCAGTCGCGCGCCAAGCAGTGGTTGACCGTTCACGGTTCGCACGACACCTCGCAGGCGCCCGCTGCCGCGGAGCACCGATCGGACGGGTTCGGGCGCCCGAGACGCGCCCGTGGCATTGGTGGGAGGAGCGGACGCACCGCCAAGCATCACCCGCGTGGCCAGTCCGACATAGAGATCGCGAACAAGCAGTCCGTTGCGGGGCGGCTGCAGCTCCACGACACCGCTGGAATCGGAACCCGAGAACGCGCGTGTCGTGATGGGCACGTCGGTGGGAATACCGCAAAACGCGAACGCGCCGGTTTCCGATGCCGTCACGAATCGTGACGGCGATCGACGTTCAATTCCCTTTGGCCCCATCGTGACTTCGGGCCACTGCGCGCGTACCCGGGCGGGCGTGCTCAAGCCCACGTTGCGGGCGGAACGCACTACCCCCATGTACATCGTGCGCGCGTCACCAGGCGCACCGGGCCCGCACCGTTGGGTGATGAGCGTGGTGACTGACGGAATCGCCATCGCGACCTCGATGTTACCGGCCGTCTGGACATCGACACGCCGCAACGGACTTTCGATGCTTAGGGTGTCGAGTCGATCATGCAGGAATCCCATCAGGTACACTCCCAGCGCGACCGAATCAATCGCAAACAGGCCGCGATCGTTGGTGCGCGCCGTGCGGATACGCGAAGGATCTTCTCCAGCGACCAACTGCACGACGGCCCCACTCAATGGCCACATCGCGACGCTGTCGAACACCACGCCTGTTAGTCGTGCGTGGGACACAGCGGCGGGCGCAGCGGCTGGGCGAGTGACCGGAAGTGGGAGCGGGCGCGTTTGCGCCACAGCAGACGACCACGCAGCAGCGACGCTCAACCCTGCGACGATCACGAACGACCCTCTCATCAGATCAGTGCGCTCCGTACCATGTGGGCTGAAACACCCCTACCCGAGCAACCGCGCGTGCCACGACGTGGCGGCCGCGCGCTCAAACCGCTCACGCCACGCACCGGCCGTGTCGATCAGTGTATCAAACACCGGAGTGTCGTCACCAACCGCCCCGTCCCGCGCCGCCAACCTGAACGCCGTGCGCGCCGCACCCATCACGCGCCCGTTGGCGTCCCGCCAGAACACCGTGCCGCCATCCACCATCGACGTGCCAATCTGTCGCTCCATGTCTTTCAGCACGCGAAACAGTCCGTCAATCGAGCATCCTGACGCACCGGTGGCCGCCTCATCAACCGCCACCGCCAAAAACTGATCGTCGCGCCATTCCCGCGCGCACACCAGCGGCGCGCCATGGGCCGCCCACTGCGCGAGATGCGCATCGACGGCAGCCAGCAACGCCGCAGCTGCAGCGCCCGTCACCGGCGCTGCAGCTCCAAGCACCACACGCGCGCCGAGTCCGGCATCGCATCAA
>JANOKE010000433.1:0-1764 GCA_031419135.1 Gemmatimonadaceae bacterium | reverse complement strand
CACGCACAACGCGACGACCACGCCCGCCGCAGCCGCAATGGCCGCCATGCTCGCGCGCTTCAATCGCGTCACCGCGCTTCGCGATACTGTGGCCACCGAGGCTGTCATGTCGAGCTCCGACAGTACTGCCGCCGCGCTCTGGGGACGGTTCACCGCTTCCTTCTCGAGGCATCTCGCAACAAGTGCCGAAAGTTGTGCCGGTATGTCCCGCCGCAGCGAGAGGATTGTTGCCGGACGTTCCGTGAAGTGCGCGGCAATCAATGCCTGTTGTGTCCGACCGTGAAACGGGGTTCGACCGGTGAGCACTTCATACGCGAGGCATCCGAACGCGTAGATGTCTACACGGTGATCCGCCGAGGTGTCGGCGGCAATCTGCTCGGGTGCCATGTACATGGGCGTTCCGAGTGCGACCCCGACTGCGGTCAGCGTGTCGCCCGTGGCCCTTTTCGTCGACATCGCCACGGCCTTCGCAATGCCGAAGTCGGTCACGAGCGCATGTCCGTTTGACAGCAGCACGTTGTCTGGTTTGATGTCGCGGTGCACCACACCGTGTGCGTGCGCGTACGCCAGAGCATCCGCGACCTCGCGCAAGATGCGGCGCCCTACGTCGAGCGGCAGCGGTCCGTCGCGCGCGATGCGAGCGCGCAGCGACTCTCCTTCCACCAAGGGCATCGTGTAAAACAGCTGGCCGTCGGCGATGCCAGCACGGAGCAAGGGAACGAGATGCGGATGCTGCAGTGTTGCGGCGAGCTGGATCTCACGGCGAAATCGATCGGCACTCACGCCCTCGGCCAGTTCCTCCGGAAGGACCTTCACCACCACGCGACGACCGAGCGCGCGCTCCTCGGCGACGAATACGCGGCTCATCCCGCCGCCGCCAAGCTCGCGCTCAAGTGTGTACGCGGTGCCAAGGGAGGTCTGAAGCCGAGCGCGGAGGGAGACGGACATTGGCGCGAGGGGCGGGGGACAGCCTTCGGCGAACGTACCAGGCAAACGTACCGCGCCTTCTGCAGCGTGTAAACATGCGCGCGCCTTTGAACGGCTTTACCGTCTATTATCGGTGCGGTCGCGTCGGCCGCCCGATCGGGTGCGTCAGCAACGGAATCTCGGCGACCCAGAATGCCTTCGCGGTGCCCATCAGATAAATGAGCCTGTGCACGACGAAAAAAACGGCGAAGAGGAGCCTCGTGATGGGCGCACGCGGCACTTCGATAACAGTCCCAGCGTCGCCAGTCCCATCATTGTCGCGCCGTCATGTCAGATGCCGCCATCGGTTCAGTGGACGGGCGAGGTTACACGCTGCGAGGCGCCGAGTGCCTTCGAGTGGACCATGCGCGACACAGACGCCGACTGGCATGGCACCCGCGTGGGCTTCACGCTGAAGGACATTCCGGGTGGCGCGCTGGTGGAGTTCTACCATCGCGGGTGGCCAGCGGAGAACGATCACTTTCGCGGCTCGTGCTACTGTTGGGCGTCGTATTTGCGAATCTTACGACGGCACCTGGAGCATGGTGACGTAGTGCCGTACGAGGCTCGCGACAGCGCGTAACATGTGCTGGCCACTTTCGCGGGAAGTGACGGCGGTGCAGACTGCAATTGTCCTCCGACCTCCGAGATGTCGATGCCGATTTCGTTCATCGTACGCTACGCTCTGGTGTTCGCGTCGCTGACGCTCACGACCGCAAATCTGCGCGCCCAATCGACGAACGCGGCTCTAACGGCGGTGCGCGCGCGACTGGTGGCGCGGATCGCCGAAGTGCCCGG
>JANOKE010000432.1:0-1594 GCA_031419135.1 Gemmatimonadaceae bacterium | reverse complement strand
GCAGCACTACGTGCAGATGGCCAAGCGCATCGTGCGCGAGACCCCGGGCGCAGTACTGGCGGGACAATTCGAGAACCCGGCCAATCCCGAAGCGCATGTGGCCACGACGGGTCCGGAGCTGTGGGAGCAGTCGGAAGGTCGTATCACGCACTTCGTGGCATCGGCCGGAACTGGTGGCACGATTTCCGGCGTGGGTCGTTATCTCAAATCGAAGAACCCCAACATCGAAATCATTGCGGCTGACCCTCAGGGTTCGGTGCTGGCGGAACTGTGGCGTACGAATGGCGAGGGACATCCCACCGGCGCGCCGTTCAAAGTGGAAGGCGTTGGACAGGATTGTGTCCCTCTCACTCTCGACATGAGTGTGATTGACGAGTTCATCACGGTGAGCGACAAGGATGCCTTTGCGATGGCGCGACGTCTGACCCGCGAAGAAGGCGTTTTTGTGGGAGGGTCGGCGGGCCTCATTGCGCATGCCGCGCTCACGGTTGCGCGCCGCCTCAATGATCCGGACGCGTTTGTGGTGACGTTTTTGTGCGATACGGGTGAGCGGTATTTGAGCAAGGTGTTCAACGACGAGTGGATGCGTGAGAATCAAATGCTCGATGCGGTGCCAACCAGTATTGAAGCGGTGCTGGGGCACAAGGATGGGAGCGCGCCGGCGATTGTGAGCGTGGCGCCCGGTGCGACGGTGCGTCAGGCCATTCGCCTGATGGTGCTGCACAACGTGTCGCAAGCGCCGGTGATGGACGGCACGGTGTGCATTGGCAGCGTGGCGGAATCGCAGCTTACGTCGAAGTCACTGGCCGATCCAAAGGTGTTGGATCTGACGGTGAGCGATGTAATGGATCAGCCGTTTCCGACGGTGGAGAGCGATCAGCCGGTGGAGAGCGTGGCCAAGCTGTTGTCGAAGAGCAACCGGGCGGTGCTGATGAAGAAGGATGGGGTGGTGCAGGGGATCGTGACCCGCTTCGACGTGCTTGAGTACCTGATGCACCGTTAGAATTCCCCAATGAACATCACCGTATTGTTGGGTGGAGTATCGGCGGAACGCGATGTGTCGCTGTCGTCGGGACTGCGCATTGCGGTTGGTTTGCGAGACAGGGGGCACACCGTGACGTGTCTCGATCCGGCCGAGGGCGTGCTGTCGCGCGCGACCGAAGCGCGGCTGCTGGCGAGTGGCGTGGGCAGTGCGCCGCCCTCGCTGGAAGCGTTGGCGGGTTTGGGACGCAGGTCGCTGTCGCCCACGCTGGCCACGTTACCGGAAGTGACCAGCGCCGATTGCGTGTTCATTGCGTTGCACGGTGGTCAGGGCGAAGACGGCACGGTGCAAGCGTTGCTGGATATGGCTGGCGTGCGATACACCGGCAGCCGCCATCTGGCGAGCGCATTGGCGATGGACAAGCATCTCACGAAGGTGCTGCTGCGCGCGGCCGGCGTGGCGACGGCGCCCTGGATCATGGCTCCACCGGAGGGCACCGGAACGGTGGACGCGGCCGAGGTGGGTCGGCAGCTGGACTGGCCGGTGGTGGTAAAGCCGTCGAAACAGGGCAGCACGGTGGGATTGTCGATCGTGCGCGAGCCCAGCGAGTTG
>JANOKE010000431.1:0-1180 GCA_031419135.1 Gemmatimonadaceae bacterium | reverse complement strand
GCCCCGCCGCACAGCTGTAGGGTCGCGTTCAGGTAGCTTCGGTGGCGCTGAAGGCCACGCAGCGCTTGCCGCCACGCTTTACGGCGTGTAAGATCGCTGCAGTGGCATCACGCCAACACTGAACCGGAGTCCACCATGCGGTCTGCGTCTTTCACGTTCCTGCTGCTCGGTGCTGTCGCACCGATCACCACTGTCAACGCGCAGGCATCTCGCGCCGATTCAGCGAGTGCCGTGGCCGCAGTGGCCCAGTTCCACGCGGCCCTCGGGGCGGCTGACTCGGCACGCGCCGTGTCGCTGCTCGCGGACGACGTCATGATCCTCGAAAGTGGCGCCATCCAGACGCGCAGCGACTACCTCGGCCATCACTTGGGGGCCGACATGAAAGCGAGTGGTGGCGCGAAGGCCGAGAGGTCGGTCGTGCGGGTCAGTCTGGCAGGGAGCACGGCGATTGTTGTTTCCAGGTCCATTTCGCCCCCTACGGGTGCCGAAGGCAATACGGGATCCGAGATGGCCGAGCTCATGGTGTTGTCCAAGACGACCACCGGTTGGCAGATCCGCGCCGTGCATTGGTCGTCGCGTCGGCGGAAGGCATGAGCCGCGTTTTCGTGTCTGTTCCCACGGCGCGTCGGCGAGTGGTCGTGGTTCTCGCCGTTGTCGCGGTTGGCGCAACCGCGGTCTCGGCGTTTGCCATGCGCACCGACACAGCCGCGGCCTCCGCCCGATTCGCCGTTGACAGTGTTGCCAGTCCGGCGCGTCCGGGCAGCGCAGAACCCAATTTGAGTGTGGCGCCCGACGGGCGCGTGTTCATGTCGTGGCTGGAACCCGCCGATTCCGGTCACGCGGTGCGTTTCGCATCACACGACGGAACGAAGTGGTCTGAGGCGCGCACCATCGCGGCCAGTCGTAACTTCTTCGTGAATTGGGCCGACTTCCCGTCCATCGAGGTTATGGACGACGGACGCCTGGCGGCGCACTGGTTGCAGCGCCATGGACGCGGCACGTTCACGTACGGCGTGCGCATCGCGCAGTCGCTTGATAACGGCGTCACCTGGAGTGCGCCGATCACGCCGCACCGGGATTCGTCGCTCACGGAACATGGCTTTGTGGCCATGTGGCGCGAGAAAGGCGCGCTGGGTGCCGTGTGGCTGGACGGTCGGAAGTTCAAGCAGGAGGGTCACCA
>JANOKE010000430.1:0-4757 GCA_031419135.1 Gemmatimonadaceae bacterium | reverse complement strand
CTGGATGTGCGAGTGGCCCGCCATCAGCAGGTCGATCACCCGCTGGCTGACATCGTAGCCCATCACGCGAAACCCCGCCCGTGCGAACTCCATCGCCAACGGCAACCCCACGTAGCCGAGTCCGACCACGCCGATCACGGCAGACCGATCGTGAATCTTCGCGAGCAGTTGTGCTTTCATCACTGTGATCTTTGCCGTCGTGAGGCGCTCAGCGCCCGTAGAATGTGCGCACGGCGGCAACGACTTCATCGCGCTGCTCCGTGGTGAGTTCAGGAAATACCGGAAGGGAAATCACTTCGCGCGTTGCGCGCTCGCTTTCCGGGCACTGCCCTTCCCGATATCCCAGGTAGGCGAAGCAGGGCTGCAGATGGAGCGCCAACGGATAATACACAGCGTGACCGATGCCGAGCGTTTTGAGATGCACTTGCAGCGCATCCCGACGGTCGGCGCGCAAGGTGTACTGATTGTAGATCGAGGTATTGGCGGGATCGACATACGGCGTGGTGACCTCGCCCACATCAGCGAACGCTGCGTCGTAGAAGGCCGCGTTTCGCCGACGCGCCGCGCTCCACGCCGCGAGGTGTGGCAATTTGGCCAGCAACACCGCCGCCTGCAGTGTATCGAGTCGACTGTTATATCCGACGAGTTCGTGATAGTAGGTTTTCCGACTGCCGTGGGTGCGCAACTTCATGAGGGTGTCGAACAACACCTCGTCCTGCGTGACCATCATGCCGCCATCGCCGTACCCGCCCAGGTTTTTCGATGGAAAAAAACTGAACGTGCCGATCGCGGCGAACTCACCAGCCATGACCGTCTTGCCGTTGATAATGCGGCTGGCCCCGATGGACTGTGCCGCGTCCTCAATAACCGGGCGACCCGACGCGGCGGTCGTGACCTGTTCTATCGGCGCCATCTGACCAAACAGATCGACGACGATCACGGCTTTCGTGCGACTTCCCACGGCCGCACGCACTGCCTCCGGGGCGATGTTAAACGTGCGCGGGTCGATGTCCACGAATACCGGACGCGCGCCAACATTGTGCACCATCCCGCCGGTCGCGAAAAAGGTGAACGGCGTCGTGATCACTTCGTCTTCACGACCCACGTTCAGCGCACGCAACGCCAGCACGAGCGCGTCGGATCCGTTGGCGCAGCCGACGGCGTACGTCGTATGCGACAGGCCCGCCACCTGACATTCCAGCTGTCCTACCGGTGCGCCGAGGATGAACGTCTGCTGTTCGACGACATCCATGAGTGCGGCGACCACATCTGCCTTGATCGTCGCGTGTTGCGCCTTGAGATCGAGCAATGGAACGGCCATGCGTTCAGCTCCGCCCGTGCAATGAGTAGGTGGACATCAGGTGCTAACACGCAGCGGAAGCGGAACGTCACACCCGGTTCTGGCCGACTCGTAAATGCCGAGGATCAGTTCCAGCGACTTGCGACCGGCTCGGCCATCGGTATCCGCGACCGCCTCACCCCGCAGCACCGCCACCACGTTGCGGTAGTACGCCTCGTGTCCAAATCCATACACGGACGGCGGGTTGGTGTTCGCCTGTTCGATTAGCTTGTCGTCATCGTCATACTCGGCGAACATCCAGTGTTCAACCTTGTTCACGGCGGTGCCGCCGATCTTCACGGAACCCTTTTCGCCGAGGATCGTGATCGAGCCCTCGAGGTTCCTCGGAAACGTCAGCATCGTCACTTCGATCGTGCCTATGGCCCCCGACCGAAACTTCAATACGGCGACTCCCGAGTCCTCCGCTTCAATCCGACGCGCCATCGTGGCCGTTTTCGCCATGACACTCTCGACCGGACCCACAATCCACTGGATGAGGTCGACGTAGTGCGACGCCTGGTTCATGAAGGCTCCCCCATCGAACGCCCACGTCCCGCGCCACGGAGCCTGATCGTAGTACTCCTGAGGCCGCGTCCAACGCACGGTGCAGTTCGCCATGTAGATGCGACCAAACCGTCCACGGTCGACGGCGCGCTTCAGCAATTGAATTGGCGGATTGAGCCGATTCTGCTTGACGACAAACAAGTGCACGCCGTGATCGTCGCACTCCTGGACCAGCGCGTCGGCGGCGGCCAGCGAGATCGCCATGGGCTTCTCGGAAATCACGTGCCGCCCCGCACGCGCCGCCAGAATCCCGTGCTCCGGATGCAGTCCCGACGGGGTCGCAATGACCACGGCATCGCTGGTCACCTGTTCCAGCATCTGTTCGTAGCGTGTGAACCAGGGCACACCCTGCGCCTCACCGGCCTCACGCGCTCGTACGTCCACACTGTCGCACACCGCCACCAACTCGACCGCGTCGAGTTTGGCGATGGCCTCGAAGTGATTGCGGCTGATGCGCCCACAACCCACCAGCGCAAGGCGAATCGGTCGGTCGCCCGGGATAGTGCGCGCAGTCAAGCGGGCCTCGACGGGTGTGGGGCAATCGGCGTCACCATATTTCCATTGCGTTCGTATAGCGCGCCCGTGCCTGGACAACGCAGCCGCTCCAGCGTGTCATCATTGGGCACGAGACCCATCGACTCCAGACGAAAACCGGCCTCGGACATCCAGCCGATCCGCCGGCCCGGCACACCCGTCATCAACGCGTAGTCAGGGACATCGCGGTTGATCACGGCCCCCGCGCCGATAAAGGCATAGCGACCGACCACCACGCCGCACACGATGGTCGCGTTGGCACCGATGCTGGCGCCCTGGCGCACCAGCGTGCGCCGATACTCGTCCTTGCGGGACACCGCACTGCGCGGATTGTAAACGTTGGTGAACACCATCGATGGTCCGCAGAACACATCCGCCTCCAACTCGACCCCTTCATAGAGCGACACGTTGTTCTGAATCTTCGCGTTATCGCCGATGCGGACCGCATTCATCACCACGACGTTTTGCCCGAGTGAACAGCGGGCGCCAACCACCGCGCCGCCGAGCACGTGGGCAAAATGCCAGATGCGTGTGCCCTCGCCAATGACGGCCCCGTCGTCGACGTACGCCGACTCGTGCACCAGCGCACCGGCGCCCAGCGTGACTCGGCTCCCCACATGCCCGCGACCAGGGTGGTTGATCATCTCCGTCACGCGACGGTCCCCGGTAATCGCTCGTGCCATTCCTGCAGTGCCCGCACCGTGGGCTCGCGCGACTGTCGGGCCGCAATGGCTTCTGCCGCCGCACTGGCCGCCGACAGCGTTGTCGTGTATGGCACCCGATTGGAAATGGCGGCCTGGCGCAAGCGCTCGTCATCGACCTGCGCATGCTTGCCGAGCGGCGTGTTCACCAGCAACTGCACATCGCCGTTCAGGATCAAGTCGACGCCATGTGGCCGACCTTCATGCACCTTCAGCACCGACTCGACGTTAACACCGTGGGCACGCAGATGCGCTGCCGTGCCACTGGTGGCAAAGAGGCGGAATCCCAGGGCACTGAAGCGACGGGCCAGCGGTACGGCGTTGGCCTTGTCCGAGTCGTTGAGCGTGAGGAACACCGCGCCCTCGCGCGGCAACGCGTTATCAGCGGCCAGTTGCGACTTGAGAAATGCGGTGCCGAAGTCGTCGTCGATGCCCATCACTTCACCGGTGGAACGCATTTCCGGACCGAGCACCGGATCGAACTCGCGGAACTTGTTGAATGGGAAGACGGCTTCCTTCACACTCACGTACGGCGGAATGATCTCCTGTGTGAAGCCGACCTGAGCGAGCGTTTCGCCCAGCATGAGTCGTGCGGCCACCGAGGGCAGCGACACCCCGATGGCCTTGGACACAAAGGGGGCGGTACGCGACGCGCGCGGGTTCACCTCGATCACGTACACCACACCATCCTTGTACGCATACTGGACGTTGATCAGGCCCACGACGCCAAGCGCCCTCGCGAAGGCCACCGTATGCGCCTTCATCTGCTCGATCGCGTCGTGCGGGATGAGATATGGGGGCAGTACGCACGCCGAGTCGCCCGAGTGAATTCCCGCGCTTTCGATGTGCTCCATGACCGCACCAATCACCACATCGGTCCCATCGCTCAGCGCATCCACGTCGGCTTCGAACGCATCTTCCAGAAACCGATCGACCAGCACCGGGCGATCCTCACTCACCCGCGCTGCCCGTTCGAAATAGTCGCGCAGCGACAACGCATCGTGCACGATTTCCATTGCGCGACCACCCAGTACATACGACGGGCGCACCAACACCGGATAGCCGATTCGGTCGGCGATCGTCACGGCCTCGTCAACGCTCGTCGCCGTGCCATTGGCCGGCTGCGCGATTCCCAACTCCCGGGTGAGTTTCTCAAACCGCCGACGATCCTCGGCAATATCGATCGAGTCGGGCGACGTGCCCAGAATGCGCACGCCGGCCGCTTCGAGGGCGCGCGTGAGCTTGAGCGGGGTCTGTCCACCGAGTTGCACGATGACGCCCAGCGGTTTTTCGCGTTCGACAATTTCCAGCACATCTTCGAGGGTGAGCGGTTCGAAGAACAGCTTGTCGGAGATGTCGAAGTCGGTGGAGACCGTTTCGGGATTGGAGTTGATCATGATCGCCTCGTACCCCTGTTCCTTGAGCGCCAGGACGGCGCGCACACAGCAATAGTCGAACTCCACTCCCTGCCCGATACGGTTGGGGCCGGAGCCGAGAATCACCACCTTCGGTCGCCCTCCGGTGACCGCTTCGCTCTCTTCGTCGTAGCAGCCGTACAGGTACGGCGTACTGGAGGGAAACTCACCGGCGCAGGTGTCGATCATCTTGTACGCCGGGCG
>JANOKE010000429.1:0-1831 GCA_031419135.1 Gemmatimonadaceae bacterium | reverse complement strand
CACGCCGACGCCCTTGGCGCTGGCGGGGTTGGACGAGGAAACGCAGCGGCAACTGCGCGATTTGTCGGTGGTTGCGCTGGCGGTGCTCGGGGTGAAATCGCCCACGCATGCGCAGGTGCAGGACGAAATGCATCGACAGTTTTCGGCGCTCACGACGGCATTGCCTGATGATGGTGATCGGGAGGCGTTGCTGCAGCAGGCGATCTTGTTGGCGGCCGAGGAGTACGAGGCGGACTGACGGGACGCCCTCCCTCCGCCAACCCCTTGCAGTTGTCGTTGCATAATGCTAAACTGCGTTATGCAGTAGTGTATAATCATAACGCGCGAATTTTGACTTTCGCGAGGTTCCCTCGCCCACTACCTCAATGCCTGAGCACACGAATCCGTTTGAATTCGGACGGGAGCTTGGTCCTGCCGAACTCGTGGACCGAGAGGTAGAACTCGCTGCGGTCACCGACACACTGGCGCGGCGCGGCAAGCTGTTCCTGATCGGTCCCCGCAGGTACGGCAAGACGTCAATCTTGCGCGTGGCGTCGGCGCGAGCTGAGCAGGAC
Source organism: Gemmatimonadaceae bacterium (assembly GCA_031419135.1). GTDB lineage: Bacteria > Gemmatimonadota > Gemmatimonadetes > Gemmatimonadales > Gemmatimonadaceae > Gemmatimonas. The sequence continues at coordinate 1,277 of JANOKE010000429.1, read as the reverse complement.
GGCAGCTGCGTGTTCCGTTACGACGCTCAAGCGTTTCCTACCGTGAGCCAGTTGGCGGAACGGCTTGCGGCCGACACGGTCCAGCGTCTCACCTCGTCTATTGAACGCGCGGGGAAGGCAGTGCGGGACTTCTTCAGCACCGTGCGCCCAACCGCGACATTCGATCCACACGCGGGCAAGTGGTCGCTCTCGCTGGCCGGTGCAACGAGTCGCACGGAAGGGGGCCTGCTTCTCGCAGACGTGCTTGATGGCGTTGAGCGTGCTGCAGCGAAGTCGAAGCGATCCGTCGCGGTGATCATCGACGAGTTTCAGGAGGTGATCGAACACGGGGGCGATTCGGCAGAAGAGCAGATTCGATCGGCTATCCAACGACACACGCACGTTGCGTATGTCTTCGCCGGATCAAAGACCCGATTGCTCGCAGCTATGGTGAGCGATGCCAGTCGGCCGTTCTATCGTCTGGGAAGCGTCCACTTTCTCGGACCGATCCCGCGCGCAGATTTCGCGGCATTTCTCTCGGCGACCTTTCGGCGGACGGGAGTGGCGATTGCCGACGACGGTGTCGTCGCGATTCTCGACTTAGCGGCGGATGTTCCCTACAACGTGCAGGCCCTGGCCAGCGCGTCCTGGAACCGAGCTGCGGTGTTGTCCCAGTCGGGACGCGGGAAAGCGAGGCAACTGGTCGATGCCGCTTTTGTCGCCATGGTCATGGACAGCGAGGCGAGACGGCTTGATCCGCTGTACACGCAGACGTGGGGCGCCCTCACGGCTCCGCAACGACAGGCACTTCTCGCTGTCATCGGCGAGAGGGGGAAGGGATTGACCGCAACGGCTACCGGGAAGAAGTATCGGCTCCCAATACCGACGATGCAGCGCGCGCTGGAGGCGCTGGAGAAGAAGCTGATCATTCGAGAAGATCAGGTGTCCGGTTCGGTACACTATCGCCTCGAAGACCCGCTCTTCCAGGCATGGGTGACTCTCGCCGTCGAATAAAACAGGGCGGCGCGCGCCGTTGGTTCACCCCGATACATGCCCTTGCACTGTCGCCTTCCCCGCGACAGAGTCCGAGAGCCCCCGCGCGCACCATGCAGCACCTTTTGACGCAGCGGTTTGGTATGGCGGCAGACATCATGGACCAAGCGGCGACGCTGATCACCGTGAAAAAACAGGAAAGTTCATGACGTCCGACCCACGCTACTCCCGTCAACTCATCCTCAAGGGATTCGGCGCCGCCGCGCAGCAGCGACTGGCCCACGCGCGTGTGCTGATCGTTGGTG
>JANOKE010000428.1:0-11013 GCA_031419135.1 Gemmatimonadaceae bacterium | reverse complement strand
GGGTGGTTCACGAACAGGTCAAGGCCGGCGAACGATTCGACGCGCCAGAACACCCGACGCAATTTCCGGGAGCGACTGACTGATGACAATCGCCGAACTCCCGGTCATGCCAACCCGAACCACGCGTACGACAGCGATCCGATCTTCGCCTCCGGTCGCCGAGCGGCGAACGAGCGCGAACTGTTCCCCCGCCTTCACACCCTGCGCTTGTCCAGCCGCCAGCAAGACATAGCTCTGCAGGGTGGGTAGCAACTCCGCCGCATCGATCCACATGACGCGCGTCTCCACGTCACTGCTGGACGCGCTTTCGGTTGCGTGCCCAGCCGGTGCGGCCGCTCCCTCCAACGGGAACAGCGCCTCATCCTGTTCTACAACTCCCGATTCCGACCGCACTCGCGCGTGAATCGGCTTCCCGCGCTCCGCACGAGTCACTTGCAGGACGCCGGTGGGGATGCCGACTGTGACGCCCGATGACAGCAAACCCCCTCGCCTGACCGCCACCAATCGATCGCCAACCGAGAGCGTGACGCCAACGGGGGGTGCGATTTCGACTTCATCTGCCAACTGCATTCGCGTGGCCGCGGGAATCGACGAGCTGCCGTTGTCGAGGCGACGAACGAGGCGCCCCGCCTGCTGCCAGCGGGCGTCGGCGATTGTGAACGGCGCGGCAACGTACTCGCCATGACGAGGCGCCACTTCCGCATGGAGTGCGACGCTTCGCGCCGACGCCGCCGCAAGACTGGCATCAGGGACGCGCAGCAAAAACACGGTTGGCGACTCACCCCGCGGGCGAGCCGCCTGCAGGTCGGCATTGTCCACCAGACCGATGCGGCCCGGTACGTTGCCAAGAAGTCGTTCGGCCTTCACCGTTGGCGGCAAGGGTGCCAGCAGGGTCATCGCGGCGGTATCCCGTGCGGCGCTGCTGTCGCGACGAATCACCGATGACACGGTCTTCACATCCCGAGACGTGTTGCGCGTGCCGGCCGCCGACCGCGGGGTTGCCGACGCGGACGCGTTCGGTTTCCCGCTGGTTTGCGTTGCCAACGCACCACCAGGCCGCCTGGTCACCACAGGACCCGACGTTTTTGGCGCGGGACGTGCCGCCGCAGCGGGGGTGGTCGCAATCTTCGGCGTTGTGGTATCCCTGGGTGCGGGAAGCGCCGCTACAGCCGACGCGACCGAAGCAACCGAACGACGCGACGGGATGACGAGCTTTGACCCGATCCGCAGCGCGGTATCGCCGGATAACTCGATACCATTGCGACGCGCTACCGCTCGCCACTGGTGGCCATCACCGTAGTACCTGGTGGTAATACTCCATAACGTTTCACCAGCCTTGACCACATGCGTTTTGGAGGCGGTGTCCTTGACCGAAACGGTCCTTGCACTGGCCGCCTTGGGCGGCTGCGCTGGCTGCGTCGAGTCGATCGACGGCGCCACCTGCGCGTGGACCACCGCAGGATGCCAGGTAAACAGCAGGGCCACAGTGGCCAGTACAGCCGCCAGCACGCGCGCCAGGAGAAGTCGCGGTGCAAGATGACTGACGGTGGATACGTGCGCCTGTTCGGCAGAGCGCATTGGCGAGCCTCTCGGTGGAAAGACCGGTGCGCCGCGACGACGGCACCCAGGCCCGTCCGGCAGATAGGTGGACGGTTCCCAACGGCAGACGCCTGCCGCGCACGTGCGTCACGTACGCGGCGTCACGCCTCTGGTCCGCGCCGTTTCATGTGGGTGCCCGGTCACGTCACGTCGACGCGACCGGGCGATTTGGTCAGAACGGCAAATCGTCGTCTTCGTCGTCCAGAGCGCCCGGGAAGTCGCTGAAATCATCGCCCTTGGCACCAGCGGCGGGTGCGCCAGCGGTTTTGGTGCGGGCCGGCGCCGCGGAACGTCGAGCCGCGCCTGCTTCGGAATCATCACCGCCACCGGGTCGACCGCCCAGCAACATCAGCTCACGCACCCGGATTTCAGTGGTGTAGCGCGTTTGATTTTCCTTGTCCTGCCACTGGCGATACTCGATCTCGCCTTCGACGTATATTTTTTCACCCTTCTTCACAAAACGTTCCACGACGTCGGCCAGACCAGACCCTTTGCTGTTGTTCCACACCACACAACGATGCCACTCGGTTTTCTCCTGCTTGGTGCCACTCTGATCGTTCCACGTGCGACTGGTGGCCAGGGAAAACTGCGCGACCTTACCGCCACTGCCGACGGTACGGATTTCGGGATCACTCCCAACGTTGCCAATAAGCATGGCCTTGTTCAGACTGCGGCTCACGGTGCCTCCTCGCTGTGCGGAATTGGGCCGGCTTTGATACGATCGCGCCGGGGTTGTGGGATAAGCTAGGAGTGTTCACCGGAAGCACCAAACCCCGACGTTGCGCCACCATGCATTTTGCTGCGCGCCGGGGTTGGCGGCTCCTGATCCGCATCCGCGGGTTCGCCGTTCGGGCGATCCCACCGCAAGACCAGCGCATCCTCCAGGGGTTCGCGGTAGTAGGCACGACGGCGGCCAACCGTTTCAAAACGTCGCGACGCATACAGTCCCCGCGCCGGGTCGTTGGAGAGCCGCACCTCGAGAAACACGGTCGCGAGTCCAAGCGAAATCGCCGCCGCGAGGGCGTCGTCCAGCAATCGGGCAGCGATCCCTCGCCGACGGAACGTCGGCGCCACGGCGATGTTTGCAATCTCGCCTTCGTCGAGGACATGGAGCACGATGCAGTAGCCGCACAACACGCCACGCGCGTCGAACGCCACGGTGAGTCGCGCGTACGCCTGGGCGAGCAAGTCGTGGAACGCCGAGGCGGGCCACGGGTCGCTGAACGCCCGCTGCTCGATTTCCGCCATTGCCGCGACGTCGCTGGCCAGCGCCGGCCGCAGCGCAATCGACCAAGGCACGGCCGTGGTACTCATTGGTGTGCCGGAAGCGTCCGTTGATGCAGGGCTTCCCATTTCACCTGCGCTTCGGCCAGTCGTCCGTAAGCCGGTTCCCACTCGGCCACCGAAACCCGACCATGACGTCGCCACCCGTGAACCCGCACGAGGTGCGCCGCATCCGGCACAACGCGGGTTGCGCTCGATGCGAGCGACGTTCCCAACACGACAAGCTGATGCCGATCGGCGGCGAGGATCCCAAGCGAATCGGCTGAGACGCGCCGCACATCGCCAGCAGCACGCACCTGCAGGGTCGCGTCGATCGTCACCGGCATGGCATACCGTTCCCCACGCAGCGCATCGCCGTGCACCACGTACTCACCAGCGCGGTCATGCGCCGCTGCCGAGAGCAACAACGATGGCACGGCAAACAGTGGCACGCCGGTGGCGTGAGCGAGTCCCTTGGCCACCGCAGCCGCAATGCGCAGCGACGTGAAGCTGCCCGGGCCACTGCCGCAGACGATAGACTCAAGTTGTGCGGGCGTGACGCGTGCCGATTCAAGCACCGCTTGCACAGCGGGGAACAGCGCATCGTCGCGCGAGACGCCCATGGCGAACTCCCGATGCTGCAGCAGCGTGTCGCCGCGCAGCAACGCGACAGACCCGAACGCGGTCGATGCCTCGATAACCAGCGTCGGGCCTGCGTCCCGCGCATCGAAAGCGGGCACACTCATGGGCGAAGCGATATCGTGCTGAGCGGCATGACGCACGATCTCCTCAGACGCAGCCCTCGGCAAGGGCGACGTGATCCGGCGTCGCGTGTCGACCTCAGGCTGCCACGATCCGCAAACCAGAGGTATCGCGATCGGCATTGACACCCGACGGCGCGATCCGCTGCAACTGCTCCAGCGGATCGCCGGTGGACGCCGCCAGTCGGGCAAACGTGCCGTCTTCGGCGTGCGCCGTGGCCACGTCAAGCAGTTCACCATCAAAGGCCGTTTGACGATCGGGTGTCATGATGCCCAGGACCTTCTCCACCGGGAGTGCGGCGCGATACGGCCGCTCCGCCGTGAGCGCCTCATACACGTCGGCAATGGCCAACACGCGGGCCGTGAAGCCGAGTTGGTGCGCGCGCAGTGCCCACGGATATCCACGCCCGTCGAGACGCTCGTGATGCTGCGCCGCCGAGGCCGCGAAATGGCGGAACGCCGGGACCCGCTCGAGAATCTGCAGGGTCCATCGCGGATGCTTCTCGACCTCGCCACGCTCCGGAATGGTGAGACGTCCCGGCTTGTCGAGAATTCGGTTCGATACACCCAGTTTCCCGATGTCGTGCAGCAATCCGGCCCGCAGGAGGTCCCGGCATTTATCCGTGTCGGCGCCCAGCGACTGCGCGATGCGCACTGCATATCGTGCCACATTGGTGGAATGCCGATAAGTGAACGGCGTCTTGGCATCGATCACGGCCGCGAAGGCGTACGCGGTGGCATCGAGCCGTTGCTCGGTGGCGAGGATCGGCGAGCTTCCGGGTTCGAGTGCCAGCACCGCCTCATTCAACTGATCGGCATCGGCGAGTTGCGCCCACCAGCGCGTGTCGCGTTTCCATCCCGTGATGTGCAACACCAGCGAGGGATCAAACCACCGCGCGCTGCGGACCCGCAACATCGCCAGCGCCGCTCGCAATCCCTGATCCGTCCAGAACGCTTCAAACGTCTGCGCAATCAGCAACACGCGCGACAGGATCGGGATCTCGTCGCCGGCCAATCCGACCGGATGGCCCAGTCCACACCAGTGCTCGTCGACATGCCCGATCGCCTCCGATGACCGTGCGGGAAATCCCAGCGCCACGGCGATCTGCGCGCCTCGCTCGCAGCGCGCCTGGATGATCTCACGCGTCATGTGCGTCGTTCGTGCGATGCGCAGGAAATGCTGGATACGGGCAATCGGATTGCTTCCAACGCCGCAGTTCCGCGCCGTACGCATCGCCAGTCGCCAACGATCATGCCAATCCACGAATCGCATCTCGCGCTTGACCGCTTGATCGGCCGATCCAAAAAGCGCGGCCATGCGCGCTGCGTTGCTGGAGCAACCGGCGTCTTTGAGCAGCGAGGCGTAGTACAATGCGCCCAGCGTTTCGCCGTCCAAACCGAGTTCACGGCCCAGACGCATTGCGATAAGCGCGGTGCGCAACGTGTGACCTGGCCGTTGCCCTTCCGTGAGGTCAAGCGCATACGTGAGCGCGGAAATGACCTCGGCGAGCCGCACCGTATGCGTTCGAGGAGCAGCGGGTCGTGAGGAGTCGGTTGCGCGCACGGACACGGAAGCGAGGCGGAATGGGTTTGGCCGTCGCCGGCTGCATGCCCAAGACGTCTCTCACCACGCGCGGGTCACGGCGGTCAGCGCGGGTTCGCTGCCCGCACCGACAAACGCCGTCGATCTGGTCGCACGGGATCATGTCGCAGTTCGATGGCGATGACATGGTCGGGCAGCGAGTCTACCGCGCGGTCGGGCCACTCGACAAGCAAGACCGGCGCGGTCGCGACCACCTCGTCCCAGCCGATGGTGTCGAGTTCCCGTACTGAACGCAGGCGATACAAGTCGACATGCACGACGGGACCACGCGGGGCCGCATACTCCTGGATGAGAGCAAATGTCGGACTGGTCACTGCCGCGGGGTAGGCGACGTCGAGGCCAACGCAAATGGCCCGAATCAAGGTGGTTTTTCCGGCGCCCAGATCACCGGACAATGTCACGATGGCCGGACGGGGAAGCGCCGCACCAAGCGACCTGCCCCACGCCTCCAACGACGCCAGATCGGGCGCGTGTGGCGCTCCACGGCCCACGAGTTCTCGCAAGGCAACCGCAGCCGCGGGGTGCCTGACGTTTTCACCGTCCACGACGCCCACCCGGACGCCGCAGTGGCGCCGATCCCGGAGGGCGCTTGGCCGCCTTCGACTCGCCGCGCGCCTGCGCCGGCTTCTCCCCAAGCGCCGTACGGACTTCAAACAGTTGATCCCGCAAGCGCGCCGCGGCCTCGAAATCCAGCGCGGTCGCGGCGACACGCATGGCGATCTCGAGCTCGCCGACCAGCGTTTCGAGATCCTCACGTGAGCGGGCGCCGCGCTCACCGCCCAGAGCCCGGGTGGCAGGCGCAACCCTTTCCTTTTCGGTACGCGCGTCCGCCACGCGCGTGATGAAGCGCACCTCGTCGACACTCTTGATCACCCCGTGCGGCACTATCCCGTGCGTGGTGTTGTGCTCGCGCTGAATGGCGCGACGACGATCGGTTTCGCCAATCGCGCGCTCCATCGACCCGGTGATGCGGTCGGCGTAGAGAATGGCCATGCCGCTGATGTGTCGTGCGGCGCGACCGATGGTTTGGATGAGCGCCCGATCGCTGCGCAGAAATCCCTCCTGATCGGCGTCAAGAATGGCGACCAGGGACACTTCGGGCATATCGAGACCTTCGCGCAGCAGATTGATGCCCACCAGCACATCGAACTCGCCAAGCCGCAATCCGCGCACGAACTCCATGCGTACGATGGCATCGAAATCGCAATGCATGTAGCGCACCCGAACGCCCATCTGCAGCAGGTAGTCGGTCAGGTCTTCCGACATGCGTTTCGTGAGGGTGGTGACCAACACGCGTTCGCCGCGCCGTTCGCGTTGGCGGATTTCGTGCAGCAGGTCGTCCACCTGCCCCTTCACTGGGCGAATCTCCAACACGGGATCGAGCAAGGCGGTGGGGCGGATCACTTGCTCCACTACCACCCCGTCCGACAGCTGCAATTCGAGTTCTCCGGGCGTGGCCGACACATTGATCAGTCGCGGCACCAACGTCATGAATTCCTCGAAGACCAGGGGGCGGTTGTCGAGTGCGCTGGGCAGGCGAAACCCGTAGTCCACCAGTGTGAGCTTGCGGGCGCGGTCGCCGTTGTACATACCGCGAATCTGCGGCAGTGAGACATGCGACTCGTCGACCACCACCAGATAGTCATCGGGGAAATAGTCCAGCAGACAGGCGGGGCGTTCGCCCGCCTCGCGGCCGCTCAAGTGGCGCGAGTAGTTCTCGATGCCGGCGCAGGTGCCGATTTCGGCCATCATTTCCAGATCAAAATTCGTGCGCTGTTCGAGTCGTTGCGCCTCCAGCAATTTTCCCTGTTGCTGCAGTTCAGCCAATCGCGCCGTCAACTCATCACGAATCGCCAGCGCGGCGCGCTCGATGGTGGGACGGTTCGTGATGAAATGCCTGGCGGGATACACCGCCGTGCGCTCGAGCGTCGCAATCGTTTCGCCGGTGAGCGGATCGATCTTGGAGATCCGTTCGATCTCGTCGCCCCACAGTTCGAGGCGCACCGCCTGTTCCTCATAGGCGGGAAAGATTTCCACCGTGTCACCGCGCACGCGAAAGGTGCCGCGATCGAACGCGACATCGTTTCGCAGGTACTGGATGCCGACCAGCGCGCGGAGAATGTCATCGCGCGCCACTTGCTGCCCCCTGGCCAACGACACCATCCGTTCACGATACGCGATGGGATCTCCAAGTCCATAAATGGCCGACACCGTGGACACGATCACCACATCACTGCGCTCCATCAATGAGGACGTCGCCCGCAAACGCAGCCGATCGATATCCTCGTTGATGCTTGCGTCCTTCTCGATGTACGTGTCACTCGAGGGGACGTACGCTTCCGGCTGATAGTAGTCGTAGTAGGAGATGAAGTACTCGACCGCGTTGTGGGGGAAAAAACTCTTCAGTTCCCCATACAGCTGCGCCGCCAGCGTCTTGTTGTGCGAGAGCACCAGCGTGGGTCGACCCCACTGCTCGATGACATTGGCGATGGTCATGGTCTTGCCCGAGCCGGTCACGCCAAGCAGCGTCTGGAAACGATCGCCACGACGCAATGCACTGCTCAACTCGGCGATGGCGCGCGGCTGGTCGCCAGCGGGTTGGAACGGCGATTGGAGGACAAAGGACTCGGCCATTAAATCAATATAGCATGAAATCGGTGTTTATTCGGTGCCGCCGGTGCAACTGCCTCGCCTACTCGTCGGCCGTGATCTTCTCCCGACGGCCCACGGCGCCTATTCCCTTCACCCGACGAGCCGCCTTCATGATGCGCTCCAGGTGGGCAAGGTTCTCCACTTCGACCATGGCCGACCCACTCACCCGACCGTCCACTGTTTTCAACTCAAGGCTTTTAATGTCCGTCCCAGTCGCGCTGACGGCGGCCGCGACGTCGGCGTAGAGCCCACGTCGATCGATTCCCTCGAGCGCGAGCCGGACGACGAACCGTTCCCCGGCCATTTCGTGCCAATCAATTTCCAGCCGTCGCTCGGGCTCGTGCACCAACAAGAGCAGGTTGGGACAGTCTCCCCGATGAATGCTCACGCCGCGTCCGCGGGTCACATACCCCACCACTTTATCGCCCGGTACCGGCTGACAACACTGCGAGTAGCGCACCAGCAGGCCATCCGCACCCTGAATACGAATGCCCTTCCCGGTCCCCCGCACGCGATCGACAATGCGCGCCAGCGTACTCGGCTTCGCAACCGGTTCCGGCGCATTTTCGAGCTCGGGATGCAGCGCCTTGACCACCTGCATCACATGCACATCGCCAGCGCCAACCGACGCGATCAGGTGCGTCGCATCCTTCAACTTCAGCGTCCGGGCGATTGGCAGCAGGGCGTGATCATCCGCCTTCGGCAATCGACGACGCCGAAGTTCCCGCTCGATGATTTCGCGTCCGAGTCGCATGGCCGACGAGCGCTCTTCGAGGCGCAGCATCTGGCGGATCTTGTGTCGCGCGCGACCCGTGCGGACATGGGCCAGCCAATCCCGACTGGGCTTGGCGTTCGGATTGGTCAGGATCTCGACGGTTTCCGAGTTCTTGAGTTCGCGCGACAGTGGCGCGATGCGACCGTTGATCTTTGCGCCCGCGCAGCGTGCCCCCACCTGCGTATGCACGGCGAATGCAAAATCGAGTGGCGTGGCGCCCTTGGGTAACTGGATGACGTCGCCTGTCGGCGTGAACACGAAGATCTCATCCTGATACAAGTCGAGCTTGAGGAACTCCAGGAATTCACCCGGCGTCTCGGCGTCGAGCTGCAACTCCAGCACCTGACGAAACCACGTGAGGTGTCGATCGAGTTCGTCGGAGTTCTTGCTGGACTCCTTGTACAGCCAGTGCGCCGCGATCCCGAAGTCGGCCGTGCGATGCATGTCGCGGGTGCGAATCTGGATTTCGAACAGTTGTCGCCCCGGACCGAACACGGTGGTATGCAGCGACTGATAGCCGTTTGACTTTGGCTGCGCGATGTAGTCCTTGATGCGCTCCTGCACCGGCGTCCAGCCGTCGTGAATCACCCCCAGCGCGTGATAGCACTCGAGGATGTTCGGCACGAGCACGCGAATCGCCAACAAATCATAGATATCTTCGTACGGTCGATCACGCTGCTGCATCTTCTTGTAGATCGACCACAAATGCTTTGGCCGCCCCGTCACGTCCACGTCCGCGATGCCGGCGTCGGTGAGGCGCTTCTCCAGCGGCTCGCGCATCTGCGCGATCAGCGCCTCCCGCTCAGCGCGTTTGGATGCCACCATTCTGGCCAGCGTTTTATACGCGTCCGGTTCGAGGTGCTTGAACGCCAGATCTTCCAGCTCCCACCGCATCTTCGCCATGCCGAAGCGGTGTGCCAGCGGCGCATACAGGTCGCGTGTTTCCTGCGCGATACGTCGCCGCTTCTCGACCGCGAGCCAGTCAAGCGTCCGCATGTTGTGCAGTCGATCGGCCAGCTTGATCAGGATGACCCGCGCGTCCTTGGCGATCGAGAGCAGCAGCTTGCGATAGTTCTCGACCTGACGCTCCTCGCGCGACGACAATGGAAGATTGGCAATCTTCGTCAACCCGTCCACGATCTGCGCGATCTCCGCACCGAACTCGCGTTCGACATCCTCGATGGTGATGTCGGTGTCCTCCACGATGTCATGCAGGAGGCCGCTGGCGACCGTGGCCGTATCCAGATGCAGATCGGCCAGAATACGCCCGACTTCCACACAATGCGACACATACGGTTCGCCGGAATGCCGCACCTGACCCGCATGCGCCGCATCCGAGAAACGATAGGCGCGAACGAGCAGCTCGTGGTCGAGCTTCTCGTACGTGCTATCGGCACTGGGACCGAATCCGGGAATCACGTCGTGCAGCGCAACCGTCGTCACAGCAGTCCTGCCTCCGCGAAACTCATGTATCGGCCGCGACCCACGATGATGTGGTCGTGCACCGGGATATCCAGCAAGCGTCCAGCCGCCACCAACTGTGCCGTGACCACGCGATCCTCAGCCGACGGCGTGGGATCACCGCTCGGATGATTGTGCACCAGGATCACTGCCGCAGCCCGTTCCGCGATGGCTTCGCGAAACACCTCGCGTGGGTGCACCAGCGATGAGTTGAGCAGTCCCCGCGACACCAGCACGTCCCGCTCCAACCGATGCTGCGCATCCAACACCGCTACGTGGAACTCCTCCACCGGCAAATCTTGCAAGCGTGGTGCATAGATCGCGGCGACTTCCTGAGGCCCACGCAGCGGCACACCGGCATCCCGCGCTTCCAATGATAATCGGCGACCCAGTTCGAGCGCCGCATGCACGGCGGTGGCCCGGGCCTGCCCCACCCCGTGCACCCGCGTCAACGCGGCCAGCGGCATCGTTGCCAGCCGACCCAACGACCCGCCAGCGTGTGCCAGCACCAACTGGGCGCACTGGATCGCCGATCCCCTCGTACCCCCCGATCCCAGTATCGTCGCAATCAGCTCGGTGGTGCTGAGTGCCTGGGCACCAAGCGACCGCAATCGTTCGCGCGGACGTTCGCTGTGCGGCATCTCTCGAATAGTTAGCGCGGGACGGCCTGACAGGCTAGTCGGAATGCTCACAGAAATGCTCCGGTGGGATGATGTTCGCTGGGTGTGTCATCCCATGATGGCTCACGTTGACCGTATTAACGGTATCGCGACATTGCCGTCGTGATCACTATCGCGCGCAAGCACCAGCATCAACTTTCCGACGCCCGGTTGGGGGGTGCAGGTGGGTGAGGTGGCCCTCGCGATACCATGAGGGCGACGCCGGGCGCGATACCGACG
>JANOKE010000427.1:0-4237 GCA_031419135.1 Gemmatimonadaceae bacterium | reverse complement strand
CGCCGTTGCCCGCGGCCAGTCGCGCCAGAAATGCGCGCGCTTCGCTGAGTTCATTCTCGCGACCGATGAGCGGCGTTCGGACCAGCGACCTGGTTTCGTCCGTCGCCCCAAGCTCCTGTTCGGACTCGACGGCCAGCCCCGCCTTGCGGAGCCCATCCAGAATATTCTCCAGCAACTCGCCAGGGCCGAACCATCTGACATAGGCCTCGCGGGCATCGAAGTCGGGCTTCTGGGCCAGCAATTCGCGCAGGGCTCGCGCTGCCGCGTCTCGTTCCCCGAGCTGCCCGTACGCCATCGCCAGTGCAGCGTGCGTGAAGAAATAGCTGGGCATGTTCAGCTTCAGGGCAATGTCCAGCGCGGCGCGGTAGTGCCGTTTGCGGTAGGCATTGAAGAAGAGGCAGAACCGGTACCACCCGGGGTGATGCGGGTTGAGCTGCAGCATGGCCTGCTCGGCCAGCGCGCAGCCGTGGTCCCAGTCCCCGGAGTAGGCCATCAGGATCCCCATGTACGCCACCGTCGCCCCGTCCATGGCGTTGAGCGCAATGGCCCGCTCCGCGGCATTCCGGAAGGCCGCGATCTCGCCGCGGAAGAAGTGGGCATCCGCCAAGACGAGGTGCGTGAGTTGGCTGGAGGGCGCGGCGGCGACGGCGCGCTGGGCGGCCTCGAGTGCACGACCGAGCGGATCGGGCCTGAGGTTGAACCCTTGCTTGTATTCATCCGCGTAAACGGTCGAGAGCATGGCCCAACAATTGGCATTGTTCGGCGCTCGTTCGACTGCCCGCTCCATCGTGCGCCGCATCGCTGCATGCTCCTGCGCGTCGGGCCGCCCCGCATAGCCGAACCCGCGCAACACCGCCTCATAAGGGCTCAACGTATCCGGATCGCGGTGGCGAAGTGCCTCGCTCATGGAGTGGATCAGCACCCCGTGCCTGTCGGCCACGGTAGAGCCGATCCGGGGGACGAGATCATCCTGCAGCGCGAAGATCTCGCTCGCGTCGAACGCGCGATCGTAGTTCTCGGCCCACAGATGTGCGCCGGTGATCGCGTCAATGACTTGCACGGCGACGCGCAATCGCGTGCCTGCCTGTCGGAGACTGCCTTCCATCACGTAGCGCACGCCGAGTTCCTTGCCGACAGCGCGCACGTCGACCGCCGCGCTCCCGAAACGCTGTGTCGAGCCGTGGGCGATGACGCGGAGATATGAGAACCGCGACAACCCCGTCACGATCCCCTCGGACATGCCTTCGGACAGCGCCGCCAGATCCGCATTCCCGGCCGCACACTTGAACGGCAGCACTGCTACCCAGAACCCTTCGGCGGCGCGCGCTTCGGCGGAGTCGGAGTTCGCGCTGGCACCGGAGATCTCCGGCGCGCGATCGGCCGGCCGCAGCAACGCCTCGCGCCAGGCGTGTACCGTCGCGAACCGGTCAGACGGTACCTTGGCCAGCGCGCGCTCGATCGTGTCCGCCACCTCCTGCGTGACCGTCGGCCGCGCGGTGCGCAGCGCCGGCACCGGATCGATGGCATGCCGCGCCATCAGCACCTGCGCCGTCGGTCCGCTGAAGGGCGGGCTCCCCGCCAGCATCTCGTAGACCACACACGCCAGTGCGTAGAGGTCGCTCCGGGCGTCGACCGGCTCGCCGCTCCACTGCTCGGGGCTCATGTACAGTGGCGTGCCGAGCGCCATCCCGGTGCGGGTCAGCTTCTCACCACCCGAGTCGGTCACCGCCTGAGCGATCCCGAAATCGGCGACGATGGCATGCCCGTTCTCGAGCAGGATGTTCTCCGGCTTGATGTCTCGGTGGATCACGCCGCGGCTGTGCGCGTAGCTCAGCGCGTCGGCCACTTCCGCGGCAATGCGGGTGGCGTCGTCGATGGATAGTTGCGTCTCGCGATCAAGCCGACTGCGCAACGACTCGCCCTCGACGAACGGCATCACGTAATACAGGAAGCCGTCCACCTCCCCGGAGTCGTAGAGGGGCAGGATGTGCGGATGCCGGAGATTGGCGGTGGTGGTGATCTCGCGCAGGAACCGTTCGGCGCCGAGTGCGGCGGCGAGTTCGGGCCGGAGAAGCTTGAGGGCGACCTGGCGCTTGTGCTTGAGATCCTCGGCCAGGTAGACGGTGGCCATGCCGCCTTGGCCGAGCTCGCGCTCGATGGTGTATCGCCCGGCGAGCGCGGCGTTGAGCCGCGCGACTACGTCAGCCTTCATCGCGCGCCTGACGACGCACGGGTTAGGCGCCGGGGTTACGCACGGCCTTGCTCCAGTCGTACTCCGGCTGGATTTCGTCGTCAACGGCGGGCATGCGGCGGGTCGGACTAGCGGAAGTCTTTGTCACACGTTTCTTGCTCACGCGTTGTAGCGCAGCGGGCGCTGATGATGCGAACCAGTTCGTCGCCACGGTCGGTGAAGAGAATCGCGAGCAATCCCCGTGCTTCTTCTCGTTGGCGAGCGCTTTGCGCGGATCCCCTTCGAACAAAAGCCCTTCGGCCAATCTATAGCGAGAATCGGAAAGCCGCATAACGACACGCTGCATGCATGTTAGGCGGACCCACGATCACCGCGGAGGCGTTCCCAAGCGTCTCGCGGTGACGGCAGGGGCACCGGTGATTCCGTCGCCACGACGAGCAGGTCCTTATCTCCGGTCACCAACAGCTCGGCCGCTCCAACATGCGCCGGGAATCCCGATTTGTGTAGGTCGATCGGCGAGATGGACCTCGGCAAACGTTGCGATGCGGCGTCACGATACGGCCGGCGCATTCACGGTGACGCGATTCATCGACTCACGTGCCATCGTGTCGTATGCCTGCTTGCACACATCCGTGCGCCGAGCGTACGCTTACCAGATGGCCGCCGAGCGGAGTTCTCTATGGCACATCCCGCGCGTGGACTCGTCATGGTGATGACGGTCGACGAATTTCTCGTGCATCCGTCGCCCGAGGGCGTCAAGACGGAACTCGTCCGTGGTGAGGTCCGTGTGAGTCCGCCCCCGGGAGGGCCGCACGGGTTTGCGGGATCGAACCTCGTCGCGTTGCTCGCGGCGCACGTCAACCCCCGTCGGCTCGGCAAGGTGCTCGGTGATGGCGTTGGGTATGAGCTGTTGCAGTTGCCGCGCACGGTGCGCGTGCCCGACGCATCGTTCGTGCGCGCCGACCGACTCCCGGCAAACGGGATCGGTCCGGGACTGCTCAAGTTTGCACCCGATCTGGCCATCGAAGTGCTATCTCCAAGCGAGACGGCATCGGAGCTCGACGAAAAAATGGACGATTACCTGAGGTCTGGCACGACACTCATGTGGGTGGTCGATCCCGTGCGTCGCACCGTCATGGTCATTGCGTCTTACGCCGCCGTGGTCTTGCTGCACGATGAAGACACGTTGAGCGGCGGACGTGTGTTGCCGGATTTTTCGTGCAACGTCGCCGAGATCTTCGAAGGAATTGCTCCGATCCAATAAGCGCGTCAAGCCATGTGGAACAGGTCACTCGGGCTTCGCCCCCCGTAGTTTCTCCTCGACGAGGCGGGGGAAGTTGGTGATGACATTGTCGTCCGGAGCGGCGGCGGCCCCTCCAGCAGCAGGAACCGGCCGTCGGGACCCAGCTCCCAACTGGAGAAGGCCTGGTTGAATGACCCACGACGCAACCAGCTCCATCTGGCTGCCGCCGGCGTCGAACTGCGCGGGCCGGTAGCGCCAGCCCTCCCAAGGATGGAGATTCACGGCACCATGACCGCCACCGCCCGACTGACCACCGCCCTTGCCGCCCAATACCGCGTCGATCGCGAACTCGGCGCGGGCGGCATGGCCACCGTGTATCTCGCGCACGATCTCAAGCACGATCGCGATGTCGCGATCAAGGTCCTGCACCCCACGCTGGCGCGGTCACTCGCCGGTGAGCGATTCTTGCGCGAGATCGGTATCACGGCGCGCCTCAATCATCCGCATGTTTTGCCGCTGCTCGACTCGGGCGTGGCCGACGATGGCGACATCCTCTACTATGTCATGCCGGTCGTCACCGGCGAGTCGCTGCGTGACCTGCTTCGTCGCGACGGCACCCTGCCGATTGAGACCGCGCTGCGCCTCGCGGCCGAAGTGACGGATGCGCTTGTGCACGCGCACAGTCATGACGTCGTGCACCGCGATGTGAAGCCCGACAATGTGATGCTTTCCGGTGGGCACGCGATCGTTGCGGACTTCGGCATTGCCAAAACGGTCGGTCACGCTCGCACCGACAGCACGCT
>JANOKE010000426.1:0-5822 GCA_031419135.1 Gemmatimonadaceae bacterium | reverse complement strand
GGAGTGCGTGCGACAAAGGACTCGGCGCGAGCCCGAGTGCGATTCCAGACGACGAGATCGAGATCGGGCCCGGCCAAATGGCGCGCCATGGGCGCACCGATGGCGCCCAGGCCCAGAAACGCAACACGAGGCATGCGAGAGTGGCGAAAGGAACGAACAAAGCCGGACGGTGCTTGACAGAGGTCCGGTCGCCATCAAAGATGATGACATACCACGCGTCACAGGAGGTCACATGCGCAGATTCCCCGATCGCGTTCAGCACTGGCGATGGCTCGTCTCCACCGTGGCGACGGTGTACGGGGTTGGCGCGTGCGGCGCCAGTCCGGCTGGCGGCCCCGATCCGGCGCAGTCCACCTATTTCAAGGCCACCCTGATTGATGGTGGCAGCCTGCCGTATCGATTCCTCCTCAATCCCACGGACTTCGGGTTCACGTTTTTGACCGACGCGCGTCTCGTGCCACTGGACCTGGGGCGCACAACCGACACACGCATTTTCGATGATCGTGGGGGAAGCGGATCAGGGAGCGGCAACGGACGTGATACCACGGTATCCACCGGCCGGATGTCGGATCTTCGGACGTTCTCTTCGGCCGCCGTTGGCGGCAGCGCGCAAACCGATTCCGTCGTCGTGGACGTGGTGCGGGTGGGCGACGTCCTGTACATCACGCGGCCGCATCCCGACCCCGCGCGCAACGTGACCGACACGGCGTACTACGTGAACGGCGTGCTGGTACGACCGCTCTCCTACTGGCGGAGCGTGATCGAACGACCAACGGGACGACTGTTGACGTACACGACAGTGCGCTGAGCCCGATGCTTCGCGCGGCGGGCCGCTTCTCGGGGCCTTGACGCGTGGCTAACTTGCGCCGGCCGCCACCCACCTCGCGCTTGTTCCGAGGCCGGTAGAGGAACCCGTCCAGCATCAACACAACCCAGAACGCCGCGCGGCGGTGAGTCGTCCACTACTCACCTCGGGAGGGGCCAACACTGATGTCACCCCGGAACGACAAAATGCGGCCGCTCGCGGCGCTGCTGGTGCCCGATCTCCTCGAATTGCTCGAGGAGACTCCGGAAAGCGTTGGGCCGCAGACGGAAGAAATGCATCCGGCCGATCTCGCGGACGTCGCCGAGGCGATGCCGGAACATCAAGTGCGCGCGTTCCTCGCGGCACTGGGAAAACAGCGTGCGGCGGAGGTGCTGGAGTATCTCGACGATGATCTGCGCACGCAGGTCCTCGAGGAACTGACGACCCGCGAGGCGGCATCGATCGTCGCCGAGATGGACCCCGACGAGCGCGCGGATGCGCTGGACGAACTCGACGAAGAAACCGCCGACGAGATTCTTTCAGCGCTGGAGCCCGCCGATAAGGCCGAGACGGAGCGACTGCTTCAATACGACCCGTATACCGCCGGTGGGCTAATGACCACCGAGTTCGTCTCGGTGGACGAAACGCTGACCGTGGAAGCGGCGCTGCTCGCCGTGCGGGCAATGGCGCGCGCAGGCCGACGTGAGGCCATGTACACGATCTACACCACCGATGTGAACGGTCGGCTCCGGGGCGTGTTGTCGTTGCGGGAACTGTTGGCCGCGTCTGAGGGCGCGCGTATCAGTGAGCTGGCGTGGGACGAAGTGGTCAGTGTATCGCCGGATTCACTGCAGGAGGAAGTCTCGCAACTGACGTCGAACTACGACCTCGTGGCGCTTCCGGTGGTCGACCATGAAAAACGATTGCTGGGCGTGGTGACAGTCGATGACGTCATCGACGTGATTCAGGAGGAGCAGACCGAGGATGCGCAAAAGGTCGGTGGTATGGAAGCGCTCGATGAGCCCTACATGCAAATCGGCCTTTGGCAAAACGTGCGTAAGCGCGGAGGGTGGCTGGCCGTGCTCGCCGTTGGTGAGATGCTCACGGCATCAGTGATGGCTCGGTACGAGCACGATCTGGGGCGTGTGGTGCTCCTGTCGCAATTCATTCCGCTGGTACTCAGCTCGGGCGGCAATTCCGGATCTCAAGCCACCTCGTTGATCATTCGAGCGATGGCTCTCGGCGAGGTGCGCATCCACGATTGGTGGAGCGTGCTGCTGCGCGAGCTGCCGGCCGGTGTCATTCTCGGCATCCTGCTCGGTCTCCTCGCGATCCTGCGGATCACTATTTGGAACGCATTCGGGATATACGACTACGGCGAACATTCGTTCATGGTGGCACTCACCGTCGGGCTGACGCTGGTGGGAATCGTGACCTTGGGATCGATTACCGGGTCGATGTTGCCCTTCCTGCTCAAGCGACTGGGCTTCGACCCGGCCAGCGCGTCAGCGCCATTCGTTGCCACGCTGGTGGATGTTTCCGGAGTCAGTCTGTATTTCAGCATGGCATATCTGTTCCTGAGCAATACGCTGCTGAAATGACACCGGCGCCCTCGCGGCGCGAGCTGATTCGCGCGACGCTGCTCGTGGCAGTGAGCGCGTGCTGTTTCGGTTCCATTGGCCCGCTCACGTTGATCGCGCTCAAGAGCGGGGTGGCGCTCCAGGGCGTGCAGGCGTGGCGGTATACCATCACGGCGCTGCTGCTGATGGTGTACGCGGCGTGGCGGCCGTCGCCCGTGCACCCACACGCAGCGCGGGCCAGCGGTTTCGACGCTGCGCCGTGGTACTCGACGCGTGTGCTGCTGATTGCCGGAGGCGGGCAGGCATCGGTGGCCACGCTGGCGCTGCTGTCGTTGCGATGGATCCCGGCATCGACCTCGGCGTTCCTGTTCTATTCGTATCCGGCGTGGGTGGCCATCTTGACCTCGGTTCGTGGCGTCGAGCCGCTGGGGGCGGGTCGCGTGATCGCGCTGTTGCTGTCCTTGGGCGGCATCGCCGCAATGGTTGGCGCGCCAACGGCCGCGTCACTCAATCCCACGGGCGTCGGGATGAGCCTGCTCGCGGCGCTGGTCTACGCCGCCTACATCCCGGTGCTCAGTGCGCTACAGCGCACCCGCGCTCCCCTTGATGTGGCCCGTGCGATCGCCGTTGGCGGTGCGGGAGTGTTTCTCACGTGGGCGCTGATTACCGGAACGCTGCTTGCGCATCACGATGCGCGTTCGATGGTGATCAGCAGCTTGCTGGGCGTTCTGTCTGCCGGCGCCTTTCTCGGCTTTCTGTCGGGCCTGTCGCGACTGGGCGCGGTGCGAACGGCTATCACATCGACGATCGAACCCTTCTGGACGACCCTCATGTCCGTGATGGTGCTGGGCCAGCCCATTGGCGGTGGAACATTGGTTGGGGGCGCGGCCATCATGGCGGCCGTCCTGCTGCTCCAGCGCCCGAACGTGCCGTTGGCCCCGTTACATTCGTCCTCATCGCACGAGGGGGACCACCCGGGTCGCCCGACTCCCTGAGGATCCGCATGGCGAAGATTCTGGTCACCGGCGCTGCCGGATTCATTGGCTACAACACCAGCGAGCGCTTGCTCGCGCGTGGTGACGAAGTGGTGGGCTTCGATAACGTCAACGACTACTACGATCCAACGCTCAAGGAGGCGCGTTTGGCGCGGCTTGCGCCGCATGCAGGCTTTCGCATGAAACGCATGGAGCTCGGCGATCGCGACGGCATGGAGCGCTTGTTCCGTGAGGAGCGGTTTGATCGCGTCATTCATCTGGCCGCGCAGGCCGGTGTGCGCTACTCACTCACGCATCCCCACGCATACGTCGAGAGCAACCTGGTGGGATTTCTCCATATCCTGGAGGGATGCCGCCATCACGGGGTGCAACACCTGACGTACGCCTCGTCGTCCAGTGTGTACGGGGCAAACACGGCCATGCCCTTCTCGGTGCATCAGAATGTCGACCATCCCGTGTCGCTGTATGCGGCCACCAAGAAGGCGAACGAGTTGATGGCGCACACGTACAGTCATCTGTACGGTTTGCCAACCACCGGATTGCGCTTTTTCACGGTGTACGGGCCGTGGGGTCGCCCGGACATGGCGCTCTTTCTGTTCACCAAGGCCATTCTCGAAGGTCAGCCGATTGACGTGTTCAATTTCGGGAAGATGCGCCGTGATTTCACGTACATCGACGACATCGTTGAAGGGGTTGTGCGCACGAATGATCACACTGCGCAACCCAATCCCGGCTGGGACTCAAACGCTCCGGATTCGGCCACCAGCGCGGCACCGTATCGCCTGTACAACATCGGCAACAACAATCCCGTGGAGTTGATGCACCTGATTGCCACGTTGGAGCAGGCGCTGGGTCGCGCCGCTGAAAAACGCATGCTGCCTCTTCAACCGGGCGACGTGCCAGCCACATTCGCCAACGTCGACGCGTTGGTGCAGGACGTGGGCTTCGCGCCGAAGACGCCGATCGAGACCGGCGTACGGCGTTTTGTCGATTGGTATCGCAACTACTACAACATCGGAGATTGAGCGCGCCATGAAGATTGCCATGATTGGCACCGGGTACGTGGGATTGGTGTCCGGTGCGTGCTTCGCCGAGTTCGGACCCACAGTGGTGTGCGTGGACCTCGACGTGACGAAGGTGGAGCGGCTGCGTCGCGGCGAGATTCCCATCTACGAGCCTGGTCTTGAAGACCTGGTGGCCAAAGGGATCAAGTCGGGGCGTCTCTCGTTCACCACCGACCTCGCCGAAGCGGTAGCCGCCGCCGATGCCGTATTTATCGCAGTGGGCACGCCGTCCCGTCGTGGCGATGGTCATGCGGATCTTCGCTACGTGGATGCCGCCGCCGCCGCCATCGCGTCGGCATTGACCGGCTATACGGTAGTGGTCACCAAGAGTACCGTACCCGTCGGCACAGGGCGACGTGTGGCACAGATTGTCCGCGAGACTAATCCCACGGCGGACTTCGACGTGGCGTCGAATCCGGAATTCCTGCGGGAAGGTTCGGCGATTCCCGATTTCATGCGCCCCGATCGTGTGGTCATCGGTGCCGAAACCGACCGCGCCCGCGACATCATGCAGTCGCTGTATCGGCCGCTGTACCTTATGGAAACGCCAGTGGTCATGACCACGCTGGAGACCGCAGAACTCACCAAGTACGCCGCCAACGCGTTTCTCGCCACCAAGATCACGTTTATCAATGAGATTGCCGATCTCTGTGAAAAGGTTGGCGCCGACGTGCAGGATGTGGCACGGGGCATGGGACTCGACGGTCGTATTGGGAAGAAGTTCCTGCATGCTGGTCCCGGCTATGGCGGGTCGTGCTTCCCGAAGGACACGCTGGCCCTGGTACGCACCGCACAAGAGTACGGATCGCCGGCGCGACTTGTCGAGACCGTTGTGCAGGTAAACGACACACGAAAAGGCGCCATGGCATCGCGCGTGATGCAAGCGTGTGGCGGGAGCGTGCGTGGAAAAACCGTTGGCGTGCTGGGCGTGGCGTTCAAGCCGAACACCGACGACATGCGTGACGCGCCGAGTCTGGCGATTCTCCCCGCCCTGCAGGATGCGGGCGCCAACGTGCGCGCCTACGATCCGGCCGCCATGCACGAAGCCGCCGCGCTGCTGCCGGGCGTGCACTGGTGTGACGATGCGTACGACGCGGCCACTGGCGCCGACGTACTGGTGTTGATCACGGAGTGGAATGAATTCCGCGCGCTCGATTTCGCGCAGTTGGGGGCGTCGATGCGCGCCCGGGTGCTGGTTGATCTGCGCAACGTCTATCGCCCGGATGACGTGCGCGAGGCCGGCTTTCAGTATTCGAGTATCGGGAGACGTTAGGTCGTCGTTGCGGGGATGGAGGGATGAGGGCCAGAGGTATGAGGGGCCAGAGGGGTGAGGGGCCAGAGGGGTGAGGGGCCAGAGGGGTGAGGGGCCAGAGGGGTG
>JANOKE010000425.1:0-4238 GCA_031419135.1 Gemmatimonadaceae bacterium | reverse complement strand
GACGAACGCGCTGAGGTGAAGAAGGTGGCGCGAGCCCTTCTCACGCGGCTGAAGGAGTTGCTGGTACTCAACTGGCGGCAGAAGGCGGCGGCGCGTTCTGCGTTGCGGTTGGCGATTGAAGACACGCTCGACTCTGGGCTGCCGCGGGCGTATGCGCCGGAGATGTACCGCGCGAAGTGCTCGGCGGTGTTCGAGCATGTGTATGAGAGCTATCCCGAGCGGAATGCTGGGGTGTATGGCACCGTAGCTTGAGTGGACAGACCGAGCGTGATCTTGCAATAAAATGATCGTTGAATTTGGGTGCGCGCACGGGAATGATGATGGATGGAATTGGAGGCCGTCTGAACCGTGCTTGACCTCGTTCCCCTTCCAGCCGACTACGCCGCGTGGTTGACGGCCTTGAAGGCTCGCATCCACGGCTCACAGACCATTGGACGATCGGTTAGCGAAAGCCTCGCCACATTCTGGCACACGAACAGTTCAAAGCTCTCTTGCAGATACGCGAAATCCCGGCTCGCTTTGACGCGATGCCGGGATTTCGACACCTCAGGGACTTGCCGCCGCGTTTCCACGCCGGTATAGGACTACCTGAGGACTTGTTCACCGAATATACGATGCTTCTCGCGCGAGCGCAACACATTTGATCACCACTCCAGCGCAACAGAGTCCGGCCCGTCTATCGTACCGATCTTTGTTCGTAAGTCTATCTCGTGCAAGGGTTTCCGCGTACAGCATTGACGCAGATAGTGATTCGACAGACGCTGTTGCGAGATACCTATGGAACATTGCCTTGGCTGCAGCTTTCCAACCGGTAGTACATATGGTTGAGATAGCTTTCCGAAACGCTCTCTTCGAAGTCGGGGCCGAGACAACGTCGGCCAGAAATCTGAGATATCGAACGGTAGACTGCTGGTTGAACGCCAACCCTAGCTTACTCGAGCGAAAGGAAGAGGATGACGTCGTCGAGGCTACACGTCGCCTTGGCCCCAGCAAGAAACGGCATTCTCCGGGCCACCTGGTTGGACAACTCGGACTGGGATTCTGGGTTCGCCTGTGCAATCGACCCTACGAACACGGACGTTCTGCGGGCCCGCACCTCTGGCCCGCGGCGGTGAAACGATTCCCAAACTGTCCTCGACCTCAGCGCAACCGCGCCGATATCTCGCGCGCATTCGGGGAGTTGAGAGACTTTAGGAACCTCGTCGCGCACCATCAACCGATATGGGATCGCCATCCGCTACGGTGGCACGAACGAGCGCTTGAATTAATAGAGTGGATGAATCCTCACCTTTCCGCGACGGTCCGATCGGGTTCACAACTTGTTTCGATCTTCGACGCAGGGCCGGCAGTCGGAGCATCGAGCAGTTGTTCGACGAACTCTTGCGGTTCTCGACCTCGCTGGACGACGAGCAGGTGCGCCACGTCCGCGAGCAGCTCACCGAAGAGGAGCTGGTCATTTTCGACATCCTCACGCGTCCTTCCCCCGAACTCAGCTCGGCGGAACGCGCGGAGGTGAAGAAGGTGGCGCGAGAACTGCTCGCGAAGCTCAAAGACTTGTTGGTGCTCAACTGGCGCCACAAGGCGTCGGCGCGTTCTTCACTGCGGTTGGCGATTGAGGACACGCTGGACTCGGCGCCCTCGCCGAGCGCACCGTCCGGTGGTTGGCAATGTGACGGACCGGGGCGCGCGAGAATGGTGACGGACATTTCGGCGATCATGCTTATCTTCGCCGCAACCGCACGAACTGAGCGGCCCGAGTTAAAGTGCCGTTGCTAAGTTCCTGCGATTCAACACTTTACAGTTTTTTTCAACATTTCGACTGACCTCAGAGAAACCATATCTGTCGTCGGATGTAGCATCATGCTACATTGTAGCCTCCTGCCGCCGATACTACAGGATGCACCTGCCAACAACCAAACAAGCGATTCAACAGATATCGGAACTGGCGGAGGCGGAAGAGCTGGACGTGAGCAGGCGCGTTCGAAAGCACATGGACAACTTGGGCTATTTGGATGCCGACGTTTGCGACATGCTCTACGAGTTAACCGAATCCGACTGCGAGAAGATCGCGTGGTCGCACAGAGAGCCCTACGTACCGGTGGCCACCTTCTGCGCCGTCTTTACCCCGCGAGATAGAGAGATCGAACGAACAGATAGGCTGTTCGTCGAAGTCGCGATTCAACCCGACAAGCTCTATCTCCTCGCCTGTAAGCTCTACGGGAGCCCGGAATGACAACCTCACTTACCTGCCCTGCCTGCGCAGGCACTGAGCTCAACACACACGCTGAAGATCGTGCGATTCGTGCGCCGGATGGAACGATGGTTCCGTACACTGCCGAGTACACCTCGTGCAAGTCCTGCGATGAGGAGTTCTACTCAAAGAAGCAATCGCGCGCCGCTTCGCGCTCAGCGGCAAGCGCTCTGCGCGCTCACCAGGGTTTGCTCACGCCAGAGGCGATCACCGCGATTCGTTCACGCTACTGCGTCACGCAAACTGAACTGGAGCGAGTGCTTCAGTTCGGCAAGAAGAGCGTTGTTCGCTGGGAGTCTGGCGCGGTCACCCAGAGCCGAGCCGCAGATAGCCTTCTGAGAGAGGTGAGCAGCTCGCCAGAGATGTTCGCACGCCTCGCAGCGAGCGCGGGTGTTTCGCTGAAGACGCTGCCTGTGGCCGCGCCCAGGATTTCGTGGGCAGGAATGTGGAACCTGTCAGCTGGTGCTGTCGTGACAATCCGCTCGTACACAACTCGGCATTCGCCGGTCGATCGCGGCGCAGCGAGTCGGAGCTCGAGATCGCAAACGTTTCGGGCGGTAGTTCTGTCTGAACCCGTCGATCTTGCAGCCGTCGCGACGACATCACGAAGCCAAGGTACCGGCGAACAGCGTGTCGAGCTCGTGTGATGGATCAATCCAAGCAACCTGGGATTCAAATCGCGCAGATTTTTCTCGAGAGTGCTGTTTTTGCACATCGAGAGGATTTCTTGGAGTTTCCGCCTGACTCGCCGGTGAACCCCAATGTCGAATGTGCGCTTCAATCTGGTCTATCTCCAGATCGGACCAAAGGCATTGTACGCGTTCGAGTACGCACCCTCTCGCAGGAACCTTCTCTTTATCAAGTCGAGCTCTTGATGTCCGCTCTGGTAGAGCAGATCGGGGGTCACGAGAACTTCGAGCTTGAGGCATATCTCAAGTCAAACGGCTGGGCGCTCTTGTTTCCGTTCGTTCGAGAGGCCCTTGCGAATCTCACGGGTAGAGGTCGGTTCGGTCCAATCTGGATGAATCCGGTGAATGTTCTCGCGCTTGTCAGCGTCGGTGACACCGCGAACGCGTAGCAGATCGGGTCGCAGGTCGAGGCCTGGTTTTTTGATAGCACGAGTTCGATCGCACGCAATCGCCGTGCGTGAGCAATAGAGGATTCGACGAACTCTTGCGGTTCTCGAACACGTTGGATGACGAGCAGGTGCGGCACGTGCGCGTGCAGCCCAGTCGGCAAACTGTCCGAAAGTTGCATACATATTTCGGACGTCTGACCTGCGAGATGTCCGAAAAATAGCTACAGCTTTCGGACATGACCAGCAATTCGCGCGACCTGAAAACCAGCATGCTCGACCGCATCCGCGCGGACGCGCCACGTAAGGCATGGACGCCCAGTGATTTCGTCGATCTCGCCTCCCGGGACGCCGTCGATAAGGCGTTGCAGCGACTGACGAAGGCCGAAATCCTCAGGCGGATAGATCGCGGGCTCTACGATCAACCGGGCTTCAACAAACTCACCCAGAAACCCAACCCACCCGATCCGCGCTCGGTCATCGACGCCGTCGGGCGACGCGACCAAACCCGGATGCTTGTCGACGGCATGACCGCGGCAAACGATCTGGGCCTCACTGATGGCGTTCCTGCCAAAATAGTGGTGCACACGGACGCCCGTCGCCGCGCGATGAAGCTCGGTAACGTGACGATCACCTTCCGTGCGACCGCGGCCAGCAAGTTGTTCTGGGCCGGACGCCCGGCGATGCGCGTTGTCCAGGCGCTTCACTGGCTGCGCGATCTTTTGGCCCGCGAAGGAGAGAGCGACCAAGTGAAGCGCAAGCTCGCCAAGTTTTTCGAAGATCCGACGATAGGGCCGCCGCTCAAGGCCGATCTCACTGCCGGTATGACGGCGCTTCCAACATGGATGTGGATGTTCCTCAAGCCGCTCATCGAAACGGACGTTCGCGCGGCCTCGACGCACTAAGCGGCAA
>JANOKE010000424.1:0-1836 GCA_031419135.1 Gemmatimonadaceae bacterium | reverse complement strand
GGATAGCTGTCGCACTGGCGCTCGACACCCGCGTAGTACTGCACGAGCCGCGGCCAGCTCACGAACCCGTATTCGCGGGCGATCACCAACTGCGCAATGGCGAGGGTCGCGCGCAACGCCGTGGTGGCGTCGAGTGCAGGATGTTGAGCGTGAGCGCGCGCCGTGGCGTCGGGGTTGCCAGCCTTGAGGCGGCGCAGCAGCGCTTTCGCTTCTTTGCGGTCAAACTCGAGGCTTGGCCTCGATGGGAGCGGGCGCAATGCGGACATACGGCCTCCTTTCGTGATGGCCCGTGTCCGCGAGGTGGGCCGAAAAGAGGTGTCGAGAATGTGCGGGTAACTCGACTACGTCGGACGGGACCATCCCTTCCCGCGGACCGGGTGCGCTCCGACAGCGCATGGCGAATGCTCGCGTCGGTTGGCCGTGGTGTCAATGTGGGCATGATGCCGAATCCGCCGTAGATTTCCGCCATCCCCCACCCGGATTCGTCATGAAGCGATTCGCCTTGTTTGTTCTTTGTGCGTCTGCCATTGCGCGGGTGCCGGCGGCGCAGCCAACGCGTCCCGACACCGCCGCCGATCCGTACCGATGGTTGGAGGATATGAGCGGCGAACGGGTCATGGCGTGGGTGAAGACGGAGAATCGCAAATCGACGGAGGTGCTGGAAAAGGACCCACGCTTTGCCGGCATCTACAAGTCCGCACTCACCATGGCGCAGGCGAAGGATCGCATCCCGTACGCATCGTTCATGGCGGGCGCGCTGTACAACTTCTGGCAGGACGCAACGCACGTGCGCGGCATCTGGCGCAAGACGACACTGGAGAGCTACCGCACCGCGTCGCCCGTCTGGACCACCGTGCTTGATCTGGATGCGTTGGCGAAAACCGAGAAGGCTAACTGGGTGTGGCACGGTGCCGATTGTGTGCGCCCGTCAGAAACACGGTGCCTGCTGAGGCTGTCCGACGGCGGTGAAGACGCCGTAACGGTGCGCGAGTTTGATGTCAGCACGCGCGCATTCGTCAAAAACGGATTCACACTTCCCAAAGGCAAGCAGAGCGTGGCGTGGATGGGACCCGACACGTTGCTGGTGGCGCGGGAATGGAAGCCTGGCGAGATGACCGCGTCGGGCTACGCGTTTGTGGTCAAGCGGCTGGCGCGCAGACAGTCGCTGGCGAACGCCGTTGAAATTTTCCGCGGTGTCCCGAAAGATGTCAGCGTGCGTCCGTTCGCTGTCGTTGACGGGAGCGGACGTCGCGCGACGTTTATTCGTCGCAGCGTCAGTTTCTTCGAACACGAGCACTACGTGGTGCGGGCGAAGGATGTGGCGCGACTGAACATGCCTGCCAAGGCGTCACTCGAGGACATGATCGATGGCCAGATCGTGGTCCGGTTGTCTGAGGCGTGGCCGTCTGGCGCGACCACCATTCGCGCTGGTTCGCTGGTGTCGTTCGATGTGGCCAATGCCATGACAACGCCAACGGCGCTTGCACCGGTGGCGATTTACGAGCCGGGGCCACGCGAATCGCTGGCTGGTACATCGGCCACGCGGACACGACTGCTGCTTAGCGTGACGCAGAATGTAAAAGGGCGCGTGATGGTGTTCACGCGCACCGCGCAGGGCGCGTGGACGCATAAGGCCATCGTACTCCCCGACAATGTCTCAACCGATGTCGGAAGCACAGATTCGCGCAGCGATCGTGCGTTCATCAGCGTGCAAGGCTACCTGACGCCCAGCAGTGTGTGGCTGACCGATGCGGTGCAGGCCACGGCGGCGCAGGTGACGGCGTTGGCGCCGCGATTCGACGCGTCGCGCAGTGTGGTCGAACAGTTTGAGGCGAC
>JANOKE010000423.1:0-7283 GCA_031419135.1 Gemmatimonadaceae bacterium | reverse complement strand
CAGTGAGGGTAGAGGGGGTTTAGAGGTCGAAGCCGATCTAGCCGATGCGCCGACGGCCGGCACGGTGGTCAGCCGATAGCTGTTCGCGGTCGGCTCACGCGCTCGAGTTCCTCAAGCTGACGCAGGGTCGCTTCCCCGTAAAACACACGGATATAGCGCGCCTGGATGGGCGTGAGCCGCCGGACCGCCCAGCTGAGATGCACGAAATGCGGTTCCACCGGGATGTGCAGCGGATGCATGCCAATCTCCTCCGGCAGACGATTCGCCTTGCGCGTGTTGCAACTGCTGCAGGCGGTCACCACGTTGGTCCACTCATTCAGTCCGCCGCGCGACATGGGAATCAGATGGTCGCGCGTGAGCGACTCGCGCGGCTTGAGTTCCGCCGCAGGGCGCCCGCAGTACTGGCAGCGATAGTCATCGCGCGCAAAAAGGAACGTGTTCGTGACTTGGCGCCGGAAACGCCGTGGCACGTGCACGAAGCGGGTGAGTCGAATCACGACTGGTCGCGGAAACGCCCGACGTTCCGATCGCACAGGACGCTCGTGTTCGGCCTCGACGATTTCGGCTTTGCCGTCGATTACCAGTCGAAGGGCCCGTCGCAGGGGCACCATCGTCAGCGGCTCGTACGATGCGTTCAGCGCGAGACAACCGGCGATCATGCCCTTGGCTCCATCGGTGAAAGTCGGGAATCTCGAAGCTTCAGCGAGCGTTACCGCTGTAGCATACACGGCGGGTCGCGCGCGCCGCCACTGGTCAGGTGGACAAGTGACCGATCCGCCATGCACGCAGTCGCGTCCCGAGTTGCTCCATCCTCGCGCGCCGTGTGATATCCGTGTCGAGCACTCTGCCGTGTCTCACGCGCTCTCGGCCCGCGACAACCACCACGACAGCGGCGGCGGCGCCGGCGAGTACGTGCACGAGGGTGACCGCCGGATCGTGCACCGGGAGCGCGTCGGGGTGATCGAGCGAGAACGCGGCGAGATCGGCGTCTTTGCCCACCTCAAGCGAACCAATACGATCGGCGAGGCCCAGCGCCTGCGCGCCACCCAATGTGGCGAGCGTGAGCGCTTCGTGCGCGCCCAGCGCGTCGGGCACGCCACGCCGCAGGGCTTGGAGCAGGGTGGCCTGACGCGCCTCGCCCAACAGATCCATGCGATCATTGCTGGCCACGGAATCGGTGCCGAGTCCGGTGGGAATCCCCGCGGTCTGAAAACGTTCCAACGGTGCGACCCCGTGACCCAATTTCAAATTCGAAATCGGACAATGGACAATTCGTGCTCCGCGATCGGCGATGCGTGCGATGTCCGTATCGTCCACCTGGACGGCGTGAATCAACAGCGGTTCGCACGTCAGAAGGTCGCAGGCGTCAAGCAGGGCAATCGAGGAGCGCGCCTGCGGTGCCACGCGAAGGCCGCGAGCACGCAAACCATCGGCGAACGGCCCTTCACCATTGCGCACGAAATGTGTTTCCTCGACGCTCTCGGCCACGTGCACGGCGACAGGCCATTGTTCGGATCGTGCCAGATCGGCCACGGCACGAAAGAGACTCGCCGACACCGTGTACGGTGCATGCGGTGAAATTCCCGTGCGGACCAACGCCGTATCCTGCTGACGTAACACGCCCGCCCGCAGCACGAGCCCGGCGATCGAGGTTGCGCACTGCGCCGGATCCGGTCCGAACACCTCAAGGTATCCAATCCCCCGCATTCCCATGTTGCGCATGGCGGCCAGGGGCTCACCGGACGCTGTGGTATCGGCGCAGGTGGTGATGCCGTTACGGAGCGCTTCTTCAATGCCGGAGCAGGCGGAGTCGTACAGCGAGTGAGGCTCGAAGCATTCTTCGCGCGCCCGCGTGAGCACCGTCAGCCACTCTCGAAACGCGAGCCCCTCGAGGAAGCCGCGCATCGCCGTCAACTCAAGGTGCGTGTGTGCGTTGACAAGCCCCGGCATCAATACCGCGGCGCCAAGGTCGACGCGCCGTTCGGTCTCGTAGCGTGCCGGCAGTCCGATTGCGCGGCCTACATACGCGATGCGCTCGCCGTCAACAACAACAGCACCGTGAGCGATTGGTGCGGCAGAAATGGGCAGCACCCACGCAGCCGTGTAGACCGTGCGTGATGTGGCGGTCACGACCGTCATCCTTCTGTCACCGACAGGCGCGTACGCGGCTGTTCCTCACGGGCGCTCGATCGGTGGCCTTACTGAGTCGCGCGCCGCACCGGCGCGTGACGCGCTGTCGGATCGCGCCACCATCGGGTTTGGCACGTTTTCCACGCAGGTGTGGGTTGGCTCGGTACCGGCCACGAAGTACTCCATCACCAGATTGGCCGTACAGGCGTTCGTTACGAGACGTCCGGTCAGCGCATCGATTTCGCGCACCACAACGCCATCGGGACGCGGCCAGTCAGGCGGCGGCGGTTTGCGACGATAGACTTCCGTCATGAACGCGGCCCATGCCGGCGCCGCCAGCTCGCCACCCTGTGCGTTGCTCTTGATTTTGGTGGGCCGATCAAAGCCCATCCACACGCCGGCCACGAGGTCCGCGGTATAGCCAATGAACCAGACGTCTGAACCGTCATTGGTTGTTCCGGTCTTGCCGCCTGCCGGAACCCGAAAGCCCGAGCCCCAGATGCGCGCAGCGGTGCCGCGCATGACGACATCCTTCATCATGCTCACCATGAGCCAGGCTTCTTCAGGCGAGAGCACCGCTTCGCGATTGATCGGTGGCTGCCAAATGACCTTGCCCTGCGCGTTTTCCACCTTGACGATGGCGTGCGGCGTTGAGCGCAGTCCGAGATTGGCAAACACCGAGTATGCACCGATCATTTGGACGGGATAGACGTCGGCCGATCCAATGAACATCGACGGGTATGGCGGAACCGGCGTCTTGATACCAAACCGACGTGCCATTCTGATGACCGCGTCGGTGCCGACTACCATCCCGGTGCGAATGGCAGCGAGATTGCGCGACAGGTACAGCGCTTTCCGCAGCGGCACCGGTCCCATGAACTTCAGGTCGTAATTCTGCGGCGTCCACGTTTCGCCGGAACGCTGCTCCAGGGAGATGGGTGTGTCGTCGACCACCTGCGCCGGACTGTAGCCCTCGTGAATGGCGGTGGCGTACACGATGGGTTTGAACGTGGAGCCCGGTTGACGCAAGGCCTGCACGGCGCGGTTGAACTTGGAGTCGCCGAAGTCGCGTCCGCCCACCATCGCGCGAACGGCGCCACTGCGTGGATCGACTGCGACGAACGCACCCTGCAGATACGGTGAGTTGGCGGCGCCCGTCTCGCCTCCTTCGGCCGAGCGCGCCAGGTACGCCTCATACGACAGGTGACTGTAGGCGCCGTGTCTCCCCGCTTCGATGGCCTTGAGCTGGTTCTCGAGCGCGCGCTCGGCGGCGCCCTGCATGTCCAGGTCCAGCGAGGTGTAAACCTTATACCCCTCATCGTACAGTCGATCACCGAAGTGATCGAGGAGCGTCTGGCGCACCCATTCGAGATAATACGGCGCCACATCACCAGACTCGGTGCGCTGCGCGAGTTGCAGCGGGAATGCCTTGGCGAGCGACGCGTCGGCATCGTTGATCACCTTCTCGCGACGCATGATCTCGAGCACGGTGTTGCGACGCAGGATCGCGCGGTCGGCAAAGCGACGCGGATTGTATCGCTCCGGTCCCTTCAGCAAACCGGCCAGCATCGCCGCCTCGGCCACGGACACGTCACGCGCCGATTTGCCAAAGTAGCGTTGCGCGGCGGTCTCGACGCCATAGGCGCCATTGCCGAGGTAGACCTGATTGAGATACAGCTCGAGGATCTTGTCCTTGGTGTATCGCTTCTCAATGGCGCGCGCCACGCGTGCTTCCTTGAGCTTGCGAATCAGTGTTTTCTCGCGCGAAATGCGGTCCGAAAACACGTTGCGTGCGAGCTGC
This sequence comes from Gemmatimonadaceae bacterium, assembly GCA_031419135.1. Lineage (GTDB taxonomy): Bacteria > Gemmatimonadota > Gemmatimonadetes > Gemmatimonadales > Gemmatimonadaceae > Gemmatimonas. The sequence continues at coordinate 3,352 of JANOKE010000423.1, read as the reverse complement.
ATGGTAATGGTCGAGAATCCCTGCGCATATCGTCCGGCGCGCACATTCCGAAGCGCCGAGCCGACAATGCGATAGTAGTCGATTCCGCCGTGCCCGTAGAAACGCCGGTCTTCCGTCTTGATGACGGCGTCGCGCACATGTTTTGGAATCTGATCGAGGCGCACCAGCGTGCGTCGTTCGAGGCCGAGTTCCGTCATGAAGCGACCGTCGGCCGCATACACCTTGGACGTTTGCCGTGGCACATACGCTTCGAGTGACGCGATCGACGGGCAGCGCCCATTCCGGCAAATAACCATCCAGGCACCCCCGAGCGCGCCCGCACCCAGCGCGCCCGCGAACACTGCGAATACGATGAGCCAAGCCAGCCGCGGATAGCGGCGCGCGAAATCGGTCGGAGAAAATTGCATGAATGTTCCTGAACGCTACTGACCGTCCCCCGGGCGCGCCACGAGCGGGACAGCCGATATCTTTCCACAATGAGCGACTCCACCTTGCCCGCGCCCCTCTTCGAGCTCGCGTGGCGCGAACTCCTGTTCCAGCACACCGAGGGGCTGGCCGCAGCCCTGCAGCGCGGAACCGTGTCCGGCTACTGCGGCTTCGATCCCACGGCGCCCAGTCTGCACGTGGGCAATCTTGTGCCCGTAATGGGCCTGGTGCACCTGCAACGCGCAGGGCATCGCCCGATTGCGTTGGTGGGTGGTGGCACCGGCATGATTGGCGATCCCAGTGGACGCAGTACTGAACGCACGCTGCAAAATCTCGAGACCATCGCGTCGAACGCCGACGGGATCCGCCGTCAGCTGGCGCAATTCCTCGACTTCGACGGCCCGCGCGGCGCGAAACTGGTGAACAACACCGAATGGCTGACGTCGCTGTCGCTGCTGGATTTCCTCCGTGATACCGGTAAGCACTTCTCGGTCAATTACATGCTGGCCAAAGAGTCCGTGAAGTCGCGGCTCGCGGACGGAATCTCCTTTACCGAGTTCTCGTACATGCTGCTGCAGGCGCACGACTTCCTGGAGTTGCACCGGCGCGAAGGCGTGACCCTCCAGCTTGGCGGCAGCGATCAGTGGGGCAATATCACCGCGGGTCTCGAATTGATCCGGCGAACGTCGGGTGCGGACGCCCACGCTTTGACGTTTCCCCTCATTACCAATGCCAACGGCTCCAAGTTCGGCAAGAGCGAAGCCGGTGCAGTATGGCTCGACGCAACGCGCACGTCACCCTACCGGTTCTTTCAGTTCTGGATGGGCGCCGACGATCGTGATGTGTCGCGTTTCCTGCGCTTTTTCACGCTGCTCGGGCGCGACGTGATCGAGGCCCTCGATCGGTCGGTCCGGTCGTCTCCCGAGAAGCGCGAGGCGCAGCGCACACTGGCGACAGACGTGACCACGCGCGTCCACGGCGCGGACGCGGCACGGATTGCCCGCGAGGTGTCGGCACTGCTGTTCGAGAAGGCCGACGCGTCCACGCTGTCGACTGAAGCCCTGGAGGCATTGCGTACGGAGATTCCCTTTGCGGTGTACGCCGCACCGGTCGACAGCAGCGCGTTGGCGGATAGCGTTGACGTGTGCGAGTGCCTCACGGCGCTCGGATTCGCCGCCTCACGGGGTGCCGCCAAGCGCTTGCTTGAACAAGGTGGTGTCAGTGTGAACGGCGTCAGGTTGTCGTCGTCCGACCGCACGGTATCGCGAGACGGCTTGCTGGGCGGCCGCTACCTGCTGCTGCGCAAGGGTGCGCGCGAGTGCGGTTTGGTGGAGGTGGCGGCGCAGTAGTTCGCGTCTCAGTAATGGCGGACCGAGAGGGTGAAGTGGCGAGGGACTGAGCTGTGAGGACACAAAGGGGTGAGGAACGGAGGGGTGAGCAACGGAAGGTAGTGAGGGCGGAGCGGTGAGCGGTGAGGGTAGAGTCTCTCTGCCCTCGTCCGACGTGTCAGCGCTCCAGAACCGCCAACACCTGACGAATTTCTTCGAGGGTGTTGTAGCAGTGTGGTGAGAAGCGAACGGCGCCTTCCCGCACCCCGTGGACGACGTGCGCCGCCTGCAATCGCGCGCTCACCGCCGAAGGGTCGCGCGGCGCAAACGAGACCACACCGGCGCGTCGCGACAGATCGGCCGGCGTTACCAGTCGCATGTCGGCGCGCGAATCCACCCAGTCAACGATTTCGCGCCCGAGTCGTTCGATGTGCGCCGATACCTGCGCGACGCCTGCCGCCAACAGCATGGCGGTCGACGCGTTCGCCACCGCGAAGTCGTGATATGACAGCGTCACGACCTCAAAGCGTCGCGCGTCCGGAACGAAGTCGAACTCGTAGTCGGTGAGACGGGTGTAGTCGGCAGAGGCGCGCATGCACGCCCACCCCACATCGAGAGGCTCGAGCTGCTCGACCAGATCGCGACGGACGTAGACGAATCCCGTGCCCCACGGCCCGAGTTGCCATTTTTGGGCACCGCTGGCGAAGATGTCTACGGGCAGTGCGTGCAAATCGATGGCGCGCATACCGCAGCCCTGGATGCCATCGACAATGAAGAACACGCCGTGGGCGCGACAGGCGTTCCCGATGCGCGCCAGGTCGGCGACGAAGCCGTTCGCGAATTGCACCCAGGACACGACAACGGCCACGACATCGGGACGCGCAATCGCGGTGACCAGTGCGTCCTCATCGGGCAACCCGTCGCGGCGCGGAATGAGATCCAGCGTGATGCCGCGTGAACGCAGGGCCTGAAATGGATACACGCAACTGGGAAATTCGCCGTCGAAGGTCAGGATCACCCCTGGCCGCAGGGGCAAGGCACGGGCCGCCAGATTCAGCCCGTACGTGGTGTTTGGCATGAGCGCAATTTCCTCGACATCCGCGCCCACCAGCTGTGCGAACTGCCGTCGCGCGGTCGCCGCAGCGGTAAGCATCCACTGAAAGGGAATGTGGTGCGGCTGCGCGCGCAGTCGACTCCATCGATCGGCTTCGGCCACGGCGCTCGCCGGCATCGGGCCCGTTGACGCAGCGTTCAGATAGATGGCTGGATCATCGGCCATCCAGCCATATTCGCGCGTGCGCAGCGCGTAGGGATCGAGAGACAATTTTAACGGCGGTTAGGGGAAACTGCGGTTGTCAACTGCGGTGGTACAACTGCGGTTGAGGTACCCCAACTGCGGTTGAGGTACCCCAACTGCGGTTGAAATACCCCAACCGCCGTTAGCTGTTAACTGCGGTTTCCATTGCATCGCCAAGCAAGTTGAACCCAAGCACCGCGGCGCCGATCGCCAACCCGGGGGCCAGCGACGTCCACGGGGCACTGCGCAACTGTGAAAGATCGCGACCGTCAGCAATCATGGCACCCCAACTTGGCGTTGG
>JANOKE010000422.1:0-1013 GCA_031419135.1 Gemmatimonadaceae bacterium | reverse complement strand
GGCCGTCAGTTTTGAGAGCGCCGACCTGGGTGTCGCGTGAAGCATGGCGACCGCACCCGGGTCTGGCACGCCGGGCGCAGGAATCGCGACGGCGTCGAACCGAGCGGCCAGCGATCCATTGGGCTGAATCGGTTCGACAATGGGAGCATGAATCGGAAACAGCGCGTCGGCGGCGGCGCGTCCCACGCGTGCGCTCACCTCAAGGTGCGTCAATTCATCACTCGACGACGCCAGTGTTGCACCCATCCGATTGAGCAAATGAAAGATGTCGACCATCGACATCCGCCGCGGTGACCGACCAAGGAGCTTGTACTCAATGGGAAAGTCACGAGGCTGAAGCGTCGCGATGTGGGCGTTGACCCCGTCCACGTAGGCGGCGGCGAGCATCCAGGCCGAACCCGTCGTATCGAGCCGGGTCAACCGTTCTTGCGCCGATGCCGGCATGCCGCTCGCACGCGTGTCGCGATCCGTCTCCAGCGCGCGCGCACCCACCAGCTCCGTCAGCGTACCGCCGCCAGCACGCGCCGACAACTCCAACTGGAACAACCGGTCTCGCGCCACCACGAATCCCAATGCGCGATACGCGTCGCGAATCGAATTCGCGAAAATGTGCGGTACGCCGCGATCGTCGTACACAATGTGGGTTTCGCGATCGAGTCCCGGCACGGCAGCGGTCGCATCGGTGGGAAGGTCGGCGGTTCTCACCGCGCCCCACACGCCGTTCGCGGGATCAAGAAACGGTCCGAGTGCCGGAACCGGACCAACCGGGCGGACCGATGCGAAGGTGGTCGCGGCGAGCAGAAGACCCGCCGCAAACGTGCCGGAAAGCGATGGTCGTGGCATGTGCTGGCGAGAAGGGACGGATTGAGGGAGGCGCAACGGGAGGCGGGGAAGATGCGCGGGCTGCAACGCCATGACCAGCGGTGCGCTGTTACGGTGAAGGAGATTCACAGAATGGCTGTACCATGTCCCCATGACGAAACAACGACAGGCTTTGGGGCTACAGGGTGAGC
>JANOKE010000421.1:0-2540 GCA_031419135.1 Gemmatimonadaceae bacterium | reverse complement strand
GCCAGAATCTGCGGCCAGAGGTTCTGGTGACGGTTCGCGGTCCACGTGACATCTCCCACCCTAACTTGGCCACAGCGTTCCCACTGGAGGGCGGACATGCGCATCGCATTCATTGCTGCCGTCGCTCTTTTGCGTGTATCGTGCGAGAGCGCGTCCGAGCCAACGTTTAGACGACCCGCTTGGTTGGGCTCTCTTGGTGATCCACGGAGAGCGGTCCAGGCACCTGACACGGTGCGCGACGGTGTGCCGTTCTCGGCGACCGTTCCTGTCGCGGGCAGCGGAGTCATTTCGTGCAATCTGCCAGACGGCGCCTCGGTCGCGCAGGGTGTCCGAGTGGCGCGGGTTGAGTTATTCGTCAGGACGCCGCGTTCGTCTCCGTCATGTACAGACGATATCAGATTCTATCCGATTTCGATCAGCCTGACGTTTACTTCGGCGGGCAACTCCACGATTCGGGTGGTCGGAGTGAATTCCAACGACGCGCCCAATCGGCCCGACTCCCTCGAACGCTCGATCGTAGTGCTCCCGTAGGGAAACAGAAGCGCGTGCCGGATGGAAATTCAATCAGGGTACGGGAAGTATGCGTATTCTGGTCAAAGCGGCCACCTGTTCCGATTCAATTCGGCCATCCAGTCCGGTCCAATTCGGCCAGGCATTCCGGGCCAATTCGGCCACCGTATGGCGCGTGATGGAGTGGGGGTGTTGCGGGGCGCAGAATCGGTTAGTGTTGCTCCGTGATGGGCGGACTCGGCGGGGTGAGCGCCGAGTTTTCTGAGAGATCCTCCGGTGAGCGTAATGCGGTGCGCGTGGTGGACCAAACGATCCAAGATCGCGTCGCCGAAAGTGGCATCCCCCACGCATTCGTGCCAGTGCTCGACGGGGACTTGACTGGTGAGGAGGGTCGCGCGTCGCCCGGTGCGATCCTCAATCATCTCCAGCAAATCCCGGCGTTCCCGATCGCCGATCGGCGCGAGTCCCCAGTCGTCCAGGATCAGGAGGTCGGCTTTGCCGAGTTGCGTGAGCAGTTTGCCGTATGTGCCATCGCTGCGGGCGATGATCAAGTCTGGCAGGAGTCGCGGCAAGCGCAGATAGCGGACGGTGTACCCGTGTCGACACGCACTTTGTCCAAGCGCACAGGCGAGCCAGCTTTTTCCTGTCCCCGTCGGACCGGTAATGAGCAGTACCCCGTGTTGCTGAATCCACTCGCCGGCGGCGAGGCGCAAGAGCTGCGATTTGTCGAGGCCCCGTTTCACGCGGAAATTCACGTCTTCGATCGACGCCGCGTGCCGCAGGCGCGCGAGTTGCAGGAGGCGCGTGAGTCGCCGATTCTCGCGCGCGCACTGTTCGCGCTCGAGGAGCAGCGCGAGGCGATCTTCGAAATCGAGCGAGACGACATCGGGCGTCCGCCGTTGTTCGTCGAGGGCGTCGGCCATGGCGGGGAGTTTCAAGCGATGCAGCAAGTCGGTGGTTTGTTGGGCGAGCATTATGCGTCTCCGGCGATGAGTGAGAGTTGCAGGGAGTCGTGCGGGGATTCTTGCGGGAATTCTTGCGGGGAGTCGTGGACGGAGTCGGCCTCCGCGTTGGCGTAGTACGTCGCACCGCGCACGTTGTCATGCGTGGCGGGCAAGCGCGTCTCGGGCGCGCTCGGTTCGGGCGGCGCGTGATCCAGCCCGAGTTTGAGCATCGAGTGGATCGAGCGATAGGTCATCGTGCCGACGCGCTGCGCGCGCGACGCAGCCGCTTCCAATCGCTCCCGACTATAGCGTTTGCCGAGCGAGAGCAGGCCGAGGCACGCGCGATAGCCCTGTTCCGGGTGCGGCCGAGACGCAAGAATGTGCTCGACCACCGCGCCGGTGGCGACGCCGATCGATTGCCCCCAGCGCACGAGACGCGACGGCGTCCATTCGAGATGTTGTTGGTGCGACTTCGGCCGATGCGCGGGATCGGTCGAGTATCCGCCGGGCTTGTGGCCGCGCACATGGGCCGCGACGCGTTTGCCGCGATGCAGCACTTCAATCATCGCCCCCGTTTTGCGCACCATGACCGTTTCCCGCACGAGGGCGTACGGCACACTGTAGAAGTGTTTCTCCACCGCGATGTGGTAGTCGATGCTCACTTTGGCGTGGCACCAGTCCGCATACTCGTACCGTTCGGCGGGCAGCGGCCGGAGCGCGGGGCGATCGGTTTCCGCAAAGAGCGTCTGGCGCGTGCCCGCAAGTTTTTGAAACGGCCGGGTGTTCAGCCGGTCTAGGCGCTCGCGGATCGCGGCATTGAGTTCTGCCAGCGACGTGAAGCGCTGATGCCGCATCGGCGCGAGCACCTCGCGTTCGATGATCTGGACCGCGGTTTCGACTTTGGCCTTATCCCGTGGCCGGACGACGCGCGTCGGGAGAATGGCCGTGCCATAATGCGCCGCAAATTCGGCGTACGTCGCATTGATTTCCGGGTCGTAGTACGACGCATACGTGACGCCCGTGCGCAAATTGTCGGGGATGATCAGCGCCGTGACGCCGCCAAAGTACTCCAACATCCGCACGTGC
>JANOKE010000420.1:0-4642 GCA_031419135.1 Gemmatimonadaceae bacterium | reverse complement strand
CCATCGAGCGATTGTGGTCGCTGTTTGGGAGGAATCATTCTTCGGAGTGTTCACCCGCTCCACCGAACCGAATCCTTCTCGAGGTCACCAAATGACGCCCGCGACTCTGCTTGCGAATAATGGTCCGAAGTGGCTGCACTGTTCGTCCGGATGGCGCCTGTCCATGGCGCTCGTGATGATGGGCGTACTCAGCACGGTCGGATGTGCCAAGGTCGAAGCGCCACCGGCAACGGGAGATTCCGCGAACGCGACCGGCGCCGGCGTAGCCGGCGATGATGCGTCGGCCCAAATGCTCGCCGACGGCCAGCAGGTGTTCCGTTTTGACACCTTTGGCGACGAGCAATTCTGGACCGACACGCTGCATTTGAATGACGTTGTCGAGAAGGCCGTGGATCCGACGACCGCACTCAAGGTCGGACTCAAGGTGGATGCTGACGCTTTACCACCCGGCATTCTGGAAAAAGTCGATCTCAAGAGTCCGGCCACCACCGTCGCACTCCTCAAGCTGAATGCTATTGTGGGCATCAAAGCGGACGTTGATGCAAACAATCACATCACCAAACTCGGTATCACCTGTGCCCTGTGTCACTCCACCGTCGATAACTCGGTGATGCCAGGTATCGGTCGCCGGAAGGACGGGTGGCCGAATCGTGACTTGAATGTCGGTGCGATTATCGCGTTATCCCCTGCACTCTCGGCTGACCAGAAGGCGGTGTATAGCTCGTGGGGCCCTGGGAAGTACGACCCGCGCTACAACATCGACGGCAAGAATACCCCGCTCGTGCTGCCTCCGGCGTACGGGCTCGCCGACACGAAGAATGAGACGTACACGGCCGAGGGGCCGATCTCGTACTGGAACGCCTACGTGGCGGTCACCCAGATGCATGGCCGTGGAGATTTCAAAGACACCAGGCTCGGCATCGATATTCATCAGACGCCCGACATGGTTGGTCCGAAGCTCCCCGCGCTTCGCGCCTATCAGCACAGCCTGCTGGCACCCCCGGCGCCTGATGGCAGTTTTGATGCGGCGATGGCCGAACGGGGGCACGCGACCTTTGACAAGCGCTGCGCGAGCTGTCACATAGGCACAAGCGGCACAGACAATAACAACGGGATCCTGCATCAGCCGGCCGAGACGGGGATGAATGGCGACTATGCCGCGCGTACGACGAACAAGGCATATCGCACCACACCGATCAGAGCACTTTGGCAACATCCGCCGTATTTTCACGATGGCAGTGCCAAAACGCTCGCCGACGTTGTCACGCACTACGACCGCGTGCTCAAACTCAAATTGTCGACGTCACAGCAGAAGGATTTGGTGGAGTACCTGAAGTCGCGGTAGTGGCAGAGGCTGTTTCGCGCGCGAGGATGCGGCGCATGTCGGTGAGGCTGCCGCATACGAGCAGGCCGGGCGCGGTGAGTCGTCCAGCCAGGCGAATCGCCGCCGCTCCGCCAACGATTAGCGGAACGCTCGGATCGAGAGAGGCGCGCACTGCGTGGAGCTCGCGAATCACGAAGTCGGGATCGTCGGTGTGCACGACACTCAATGCCACCGCGCTCGCGCCGCTGGCTGACGCGGCAGCCACGATATCGGCTGCCGGTACATCAACCCCGAGGTATGTGATTGTCCAGCCGTCGAGCGCGGCGGCGGCTGCGGCAAGCGCAGCGCCAACGGCATGTCGCTCACTCGACGGAGTCGCGACCAGCAGCCTCGACGCACCGGCAACTTCAGGAACCGATCGCATCGCCTCGGTGACGATCGCGAGAACAGCTGCCGACGCGAGATGTTCGTGCGCAATGCGCAGGCGCCCGGCCACCCATTCCTCGCCGACACGTTGCATCAGTGTCGGGACGACATCCTGCAGGAACACGGGAATCCCATGTCGCGCGATCGTAAGCCGAAGTTCTCGGTCGAGCGCCGATCCGTCGAGCGCGCGCGTGTGTGTCAGTGCCGCGCCGGCGAGATCCTGGTGCGCCGGAGCGGAATCCGAAGCCGGGGCAAGGCGCTCGGCGTCGTCTTCGTTGACGAGACGCAGGAGCGCATCGGTGGCCATGCCAGCGACGTGACTGATGTTGCGACCGTGCTTCGTGGCCGCGGCCAGCAGCCGGAATCGGTCAACGTGCTCGTTGGAGTACAGGCGCTGCCCGCCCGGCGTACGCATCGGCTCGACGGCCGCGTAGCGACGCTCCCACACGCGCAGGACGTCGCGGGACAATCCGGTCCGCTCGGCGACCACCGAGATCGGGTGTCCTTTTGGGGGCTGGGAAGAAAGTTTTGGCATTCCTAATCGTCGGCATCTGTCTAAGTCTTGTCAAGGCACTTGTCTGGACAGAGCCTTGACTAACCAGATCGAATGGGTGATTATGGCTTCACCTTAGTTGGACAAACTCTGGACAACACCCACTGGTAGCCACATGTACAGCACGAAGATGACAGTTCTTTCGCTCGTCGGCCTGATGCTCTCGACGACGGCGGTTGGCGCGCAGATGGCCGATCACCGTGCGATGAAGATGGACAAGACGATTGTTGACGTCGCGGTTGAGAATGGCTCGTTCACGACGCTCGTCGCGGCGCTCAAGGCCGCCGACCTGGTTGGTGCGCTTTCGGGCAAGGGACCCTTCACGGTATTCGCGCCAACCGATGCGGCGTTCGCGAAGTTACCGGCCGGCACGGTCGACGCGTTGCTCAAGGATCCGAAGAAGCTCGCGTCAATCCTCACGTACCATGTCGTGTCGGGCAAGGTGATGGCCGCTGATGTGATCAAGGGGAATGGTGCCAAGCCGACGACGCTGAACGGGGCCGCGCTCAACATCACCCTGAAGGGTGGCAAAGTGTACGTGAACGGCGCACAGGTCACGACGGCTGATGTCGTCGGGTCGAACGGCGTCATCCACGTGATCGACGCCGTCGTGCTTCCTCCAGCCGCGAAGTAATGTTGCGCGGTCTGCTGTTCGTGGCGACGCTCGCGTACGACACTCCCGCGGCTCAACCACGCGCGACGAATGGAGTCGTGGAGGATTCCATTCGTCAGTTTCCGCGTGTGCAAGGGACGAACCTTGAGGGTCGGACGTTCTTGCTGCCGTCTGACTTCGAGTCGGAGTACAACGTGGTGCTTGTCGCGTTTCGTCGCGAGCAGCAGGCTGACGTGTACACGTGGATGCCGTTTGTGCGCGAGCAGAAACTCGCCGAGCGCGGCATCCGGGTGTACGAATTGCCCACCCTCAGTCGATCGTATCGGCTGATGCGGGGCTTCATTGATGGCGGCATGGCGCGTGGTATTCCGGACAAATCCACACGCGAGGCGACCATCACGCTCTACATCGACAAGTCGTCGTTCAAAAAGGCGTTGGGGATTGCAACTGAAGACAGAATATATGCGATGATTGTGGCGAGGGACGGGCGGGTCGTGTGGCACACTGATGGCCCATTCACTGCGGCATCTGGCGCCAAGCTTGTGGCAATTCTCGATGCGCTGCAGGTCCGCCCGGACGAGTGACAAGGCTCCGTATGTGCGACACGCCTGCCGGTTCGGTCGCTATTGCGAAGAGTGGTCAACTGAGTCGGTAGTCCGGGTCAGCCCTCGCGCTCCGCCGGCTCATCGGGCATCTTGGTGTCCGTGACCACGACACGACCTTTCCGGCGCTTTCGCAAGCGACTGGCCCCAGGCCGTTCGTTCTGTGTGCCCGCCGTCACGCCGCGCGTCGAGATTAAGAGCTTATCCGTAAATAATGTTCACCTTCGCAGGAACGTTGCGGAAGGTGATGATGGCGGCGGCCAACATGTTGAGGGCGACGTAGGAGCGATGCAGCTTCTCGTAGCGCACCAGCAGTTTGCGAAACCGATTGAACCACGAGTGCGCCACTTCCACGACCCAGCGTCGCGCACGTGTGCCCTGTGCGCGCGCCGTGCGTTCCTCGCCGCGCGGTCGGACATGGGGCGTGTACTCCTGCATACACATCTCATGCAGGGCGGGGTCACCGACGAACCCGGCATCCGCGCATAAGTGCTGCGGCGCGCGCGGCGTCACGGGCGGTCGCGGGACCACGATCGCGTCGAGGGTCGCCGCCAATTGGCTCACATCATGCCGATTCGCTCCGGTCACGATGAGTGACAGCGGGATGCCACACCCGTCGACGAGCACCATGCGTTTGCTCCCATTTTTTTCCCCGGTCCGTCGGATTTGCTCCGACGGACTCTTGGGCGAGTGGCGCCTTCACCAATGCGCCGTCGATACTTTGCCAGCGCCAGGCAATGCCCTCCATATCGTCGTACTCCGCGAGTCCCGCCTGCCACAGCGCCCGGAACACGCCCGCCGTCTCCCACTCGAGAAACCGTTTGTGAATCGCGCTCGCGCTGCCAAACCGCTCGAAGGGCAGCGCCTTCCACTGGCAGCCGGTTCGCAACACGTACAGAATGCCCGCGAACACCAAGCGCGGATCTTTCGGTTTCCGGCCCCCGCCCGCTTTGCGCGCGAACTTTTGTCGCGCCGGTCGCGCCGGTCGCGGCGGAATCAACGGCGCCACCCGCTCCCAAAACGCCTCGGACACTTCCCATGACGCCAACCGTGTCTTCGCCATCGCGTTCCTCCTTCGATAGAACCATCCCAAACAATCCCAAACGAAGATTCAATGTAGTACA
>JANOKE010000419.1:0-1696 GCA_031419135.1 Gemmatimonadaceae bacterium | reverse complement strand
CGTTCACGAATCGTGTGAACAGCATCGTCACCCGACCGTCGCCGCCCATCACGTCGTTCATGGCGTCGGGTCGCCGACCTTGCTCACCATGAGCGGATACTGTACGCGATCGTACTCGTCGCCGATCAATCGATACTGCTCGTCCATGGTCCCGGCGCGCGGCGCCGCGACATCTTCCAGCACCACGGATTTTGTGCCAACATAGACCACGCGGGCGCGCACATCGCGACCGGTCGTGCAGCTGGAATACAGCGCCTTCATGGTGATCGTATCACCCACCGACAATGGGGCGCGTGCACCAGCCACGCCGGCCGCGGCAACGCCCCGCATGGCGTTCACCTTGGTCAGCGCGCGCCAGGTTGGTGCCGGCGAACCGAAGCGCACGTTGAGGGCACGCTGCGTATCGAGATGCGTGTCATGCTGCGCGTTATGACGTTCTTCGGCCGCCAACTGGGCCATCGCCGCGGTAGCACTGGCACTGGCGGCAAACGAGGGCGCGCTCAAAGACGCGGTAAGCTGTGCGGACGCGCGCGGCGTCGCCGCCTGCCCCGCCATCGCCCCAGCCCCCGCGCCACGCAGCTCGAAGCCCGACGTGGCCGCCGCAGTGAGGCTGGTGTTGATCACGGCCACGATGTACTTGGCATTCGCGCTGCCTGGCGGGGCCACAAGCTCGGTGCAGCGAACCTGAGCGGCGTCGAGCATGTTGGCCGATTCTCCCCTGGACAGCGCGATGCGTGTCGCGGTGCGGAACGGCACCGCCAGTTCTCCACTGTCAGCCGCAACGATGACCCTCACGGGTCGTGCCGCAGTGGCGAGGCATCCGTACGTCGTTGGCAGCGTTGCTTCGATCCGGGACGGCGACGCCTTGGTCACGGCAACCCTGACACCGGCAACACTGAGGTCGACCAGTTCGGGGAGTAAGGCAAACCCGATGCCTTCAATCACGATCGATGCGCCAGGAACGAGCGTGTCGGGCGACACTCGCGACACAGACGGCTGCAGCGGATCGACCAGCACGGCGAGTCGCGCGGTGACGTTGTCGACCATGGCCCGGATGAACGCAATGCCGCGTTTGCGGGCGACAAACCTCGTACCAACAGTCACCAAGGCGTCGCTGCCGCCCTCAAGACTCAGGGTCGGGATTGTTGAGATGGCATTGCCGTATTGGTCGGATACCGACGTTGAGAATCGCACCGTATCGCCCAACACGGTGACCCGCACAAGATCGGTTGACAGACGCACCACAGCGGCGCGATCAGCAATCGCATTCGCGCCAAAAATGACGGGAGGCAGCCCGGCGACATTGGCGGTGAGACTCTGCAGTCCGGCGGCTGTTCCGAGCGTCCAGCGAACCGAGGCCACGCCGCTGCCATCGGTCGTCGTTTCGGCGGAACTCACTCGACCGCCGTCGCCGACCACCCAAAGTACTTTGGCGCCGACGATGGGCTGGTGGTCGAAACCGGTTACCGAAAGGCGCACGGGAGCATCGAGCATAGTGCCGACGGTCGCCGTACCAACAATTTGGCCCACGGGCGTTGACGTGGTGGGCGAAATGGGAGCAATTGCGTCAGAACCGCTGCACGCCTGCAACAACGCCAAACCGCATGCCATCACGCCCACGGCACCAATCGCACGGCCAAATCGACGCGCGACGCTGTAAGTGTTGGAGTGGAAGGCGATACGTTGCATAGAGACC
>JANOKE010000418.1:0-1099 GCA_031419135.1 Gemmatimonadaceae bacterium | reverse complement strand
CGGCTCCGGGCTGATCACCATCGAGCGCGAAAAAGTCTTTGCGCACGCCTGGTTCAAGGCCGACACCACAAGCTCGGTGCAGCGCACCTGTGTGGCCTCGAGCATGTTGGCTGATTCTCCCTTGGACAGTGCGACGCGAGTTGCGGTGCGGAACGGCACGGCCAGTTCTCCACTGTCAGCCGCGACGATCACCCTCACCGGTCGCGCCGCCGTGGCGAGGCATCCGTACGTCGTTGGCAGCGTGGCCTCGATCCGGGACGGCGACGCCTTGGTCACGGCAACCCTGACGCCGGCCACGCTGAGGTCGACCAGTTCGGGGAGCAGTGCAAACCCGATGCCTTCGATGACGATCGATGCGCCAGGGACGAGTGTGTCGGGCGACACCCGCGACACCGACGGCTGCAGCGGATCGACCAGCACGGCGAGTCGCGCCGTCACGTTGTCAACCGTGGCCCGGATGAACGCAATGCCGCGTTTGCGGGCGACAAACTTCGTTCCAACAGTCAGCAGCGCGTCGCTGCCGCTCTCAAGACTCAGCGTCGGGATTGTCGAGATGGCGTTGCCGTATTGATCGGATACCGACGTTGAGAATCGCACCGTATCGCCCAACACGGTGACGCGCACCAGATCGGTTGACAGACGCACCACTGCGGCGCGATCAGCAATCCCGTTCGCGCCAAAAATCACGGGCGGCAGCCCGGCGACATTGGCGGTGAGACTCTGCAGTCCGGTAGCCGTTCCGAGCGTCCACCGAACCGACGCTACGCCCTTGCCATCGGTCGTTGTTTCGGCGGAGCTTACTCGACCGTCGTCGCCAACCACCCAGAGCACTTTGGCGCCGACGATGGGCTGGTGATCGGCACCGGTCACGGAAAGCCGCACCGGAGCCTCGAGCATGGTGCCGACGGTCGCCGTACCAACAATTTGGCCCACGGGTGTTGAAGTGGTGGGCGAAATCGGAGCAATTGCGTCAGAACCGCTGCACGCCTGCAACAACGCCAAACCGCATGCCATCACGCCCACGGCACCAATCGCACGGCCAAATCGACGCGCGACGCTGTAAGTGTTGGAGTGGAAGGCGATACGTTGCATAGAGACC
>JANOKE010000417.1:0-4643 GCA_031419135.1 Gemmatimonadaceae bacterium | reverse complement strand
ATGATACCGATGCGACCCACCTGCATCGGTGCCCACAGATGAATGCCGATCACCGCATCCACACCATCCATCACGCCCAGTCGCACCATCTCCTCGGCGCCGCCGGGCGCGAGTTCTTCGGCGTGCTGAAACACGAAGCGTACTTCGCCCGAGAGCTGATCGCGGTGTCGCGCAAGCAGGGTGGCGAGCGCCAGCACGATAGATGTATGCCCATCGTGGCCACACGCGTGCATCGCCCCGTCTACCTGAGAACGCCAGGGAACGTCATTCTCTTCGAGAATCGGGAGCGCGTCGATGTCGGCGCGTACCGCGACAACACGCCCCGGCGACGGGCCAACAAGTCGCGCCATCACACTGGTTTCGGTGGGGCGCGAGACTACCAGTCCGGGAATCCCGGCCAGCGCCTCGCGAACGAATCGCGCGGTTTCATGCTCGTGGAACGCGACTTCCGGCCGCTGGTGAAGATGCCGACGCCAGAGAATGACCTGCTGCGTCATGTCGCGGGCTTCGTCGAGTAACACCGCGAGGTCGAGTGTTGGAGAGAGCGTCGTCATGTCCGTTCCTTTGGCGCAGGGCTGTGCAGAGAATCGAGGTGACGTGTGCGAACGTCGGCTTGGGAGGAGGCGAAGTTGCAGGTTATGTCGTATAGTGTTCCCAAGCCTGTCCCTGTGCCATGGGGGATTATCGGAATCACACGAATCCCGGTCGGTGTGCCGACCGTACGGATCCCTATGCCAACTCACTATTCCCTGGCGCAGGCTGTCGTCGAGCAACCTGCTCGAGCCGCGGCACCAGCGACCCCAACCACCCCTCAAACGGCAACGACGCCGGAGCTGGCGGGCGTCAAGCAGTTCGGGCGAGCCGATCTACCGGCGCTCCGAAATCGGAGAGACGAGTTGTCCCGACAGATCACCTCGGCGTCGGGGCGTCGCGAGGAGGCGGTCGACGCGATGAAGAACTCGCCGACCGGCCCCGCGCGAGCCGGCCTCGAAGGCCGAGTAGCCGTGCTCGATGAGCGCATCATGCAGCTCGAAACGGACATTGCCGCGAACGGCAAGGCCATGGCGGCGGCACAGGTCAGTGAGTTCACGAGTGGATCCACGGTAGCGCCATGGTACGGACCGTTCAGCTCTGGCCAGCTGACGGGGATTTCCATTGTTTCGATAGTGCTGATCTGGGCGCCGCTGGCGTTTGCTGCGGCACGGACAATGCTCAGACGCTGGGCCCATCCCAAGCCGGCGCCGCAAGTCCTGGAAAGCGCGGCCCGTTTGGAGCGCATGGAACAAGCGGTCGAGGCGGTGGCAATCGAAATCGAGCGGATTTCGGAAGGGCAACGGTTCGTGACGCAATTGATGGCGAAACGGGAACAAATGCCCGCGCTGGCGGTGGGTCAGGCGGCAGCGGAGCCGATACGCGTGGGAGACGCCCAGACCGTCGCCCGCTGACGCCCGGGATACGATGGCAGGTGGCGCTTACATCGCCCGGGAGTTCGCCGGCTTGAGCACCAGATTGTCGATGAAGAATTCCATCATGCGCATCGGATTGAGACCGGTATGTCCAGCGTCGGGACCCACCTGCAAGTCGAAACTCTTGCCGGCGCGCTGCAGCGCCTGAATGAGCTGCATGGTATTCGACGGATGCACGTTGTTGTCGGCAGTGCCGTAGTACAGCATCAGCCGTCCCTTGAGCTTGTCGGCGTACTTCATGGCCGACCCGTCATCGTACCCCTGCGTGTTCTCCTGGGGAATCCACATGTAGCGTTCCGTGTAGATCGTGTCGTAGTTCCGCCAGTCGGTGACCGACGATGACGCTGCTGCCGCCTGAAAGACGTCGGGATGTCGCAACAATGCCAGCGCCGACGCATACCCTCCGTACGACGTGCCATAGATCCCTACCCGGGTCAGGTCGACATAGGGCCGATCTTTCAGCGCCGACACACCGGCCGCCTGATCGTCAATCTCCACCGTTCCCATTTTCTGATAGATCGCGTCGAGGAATTTCTTGCCGCGGCCGGCCGCACTGCGCGAATCGAGTGATAACACGATGAACCCGAACTCGGCGAATGCGCGCGGAGTGGCGAACGTTTCGAGCGCGCCATTGGTTGCCGGACCAGCGTACACACCAACGAGGACTGGATACTTCTTAGACGGATCGAACGTGGATGGCTTGTACAGCAGGCCGTGCAAGTCGGTTACGCCATCGCCGGCTTTGTAGGTGTACAGCTCGGCCGTCTTGAGCCCAAGCTGCTCGAACTTTGTGAGGTCGCTCCTGGCGATTTCGGTGACCAGCTTGCCGTTGCTGTCGAACAAACGTGTGACGGGTGCGATATCATGCGTTTGCGCCACGTCGACAAACCACTTGCCGTCGGGCGATAACGAGACCGCATGATTGAGCGTGGGATCGGTGAGTCGCTTGTCGTTTTTCCCATCCAGTCCTACTCGGTGCAATTGCATCTTCATGTGATTGTCGCCGTCGCGCGCCAGGTACCAGAGCTGGCCCGATTTCTCATCGAGCTTGACCACGCTGGCGACTTCAAACGCGTGCCTGGTGATTGTAGACCGCAGCGTGCCCTTGAGATCGTACAGATACCAGTTGCGGAACCCAGTGCGTTCCGAGGCCCAGAGAAAACGCTGCCCGTCGGCCAGATATTGCATGGTGGGACTATTCTCGGTCCAACTGGCGGGCCACTCTTCGCGCACCACCACGCGACACGACCCGGCTGACGGATCACACGCCGTAAACTCCATCACGTTTTGGCGGCGATTGGTGCGATTGAACGTGAGCAGCGACCCATCGGGTGACCAGCGAACCGCGTACACGTAGTGGCCGATCACCTCGTTGTCGAACGCCTTGCCATTGCGCACGTCAATGCGCGTTGTTTGCCTGGTGTTGAGATCGTAGACAAAGAGGTCCACCACCGGATTGGGAGCGCCGGCCTTGGGGTACGCTTCCACATCCAGCGCGGACTGCACCTTGGTTTGGTCCATGCCCAAGAAGTAGTCTTTCACCGGCATCTCGTCGAAGCGGAAGTAGGCGATTTTTGTGCCGGCCGGGTTCCACCACATCGCGGTGGTCTGCCCCAGCTCCTCGCCGTATACCCACGATGCGGTGCCGTACTTGATGCGTTTCGCCTCGCTGCCATCGGTGGTGATGGCCAATTCGTTCGCACCCGTGCCATCACTCACGTACAGGTTGCGATCGCGATAGAAGGCCTTGTGCAAGCTGTCGGGCGCAATGGCCAGCGACTGCTGTCGCCCGCGCTCGGGTCCGCCGCCCGCTCCGCGTGCTGCGGTGGGAGTGGCCACCCCCGCTGAATCGGTGGTGCGACGGGCGATGTCATACCGCCACCGCGTGCCATCGCGCAGAAACTCGAAGCCTTTCCCGTCGGCCGCCCAGGTTACGTTGAGCGCACCCGACTTCATGGCACCGGCAAGCTGGCCACTCATTTTCTGATACTGTTCATAGCCCGGCATCGTGCGCACGCGATCCTGGGCGACGAGTGCGGCGGGGGAAAGCGCCAGCGCCGCGAGCCACCCGTTTCGTGATGCGGGCCAGCGGACGTTTGCAGTGCGTTGCGGATGCGTCATTGGCCGAGATGTGTAAGGATCGAGGAAACTATACGGGCATATCGTTCGCGTCACGATCGGCAACCATCGTCACCTTGCCAACGATGGGGATCAGGCTGGTTCGCGCGTGCACGCCGAGCAGCCGTTCGTAGTTCAATCGCAACAGATGGACGGCTGCGGGAAGATCATGCTCGGTGCGAATGCGAAACGTCACCCAGCCCGTGTTGGGAAGCATGTGATGGGCTTCGGCGCGGCCGGCGGCCACCAACTCACGTCGCAGGCGTACCGGAAATGGCACGTCGAGCATGCCGCTGGGATGCACGTGACCGACTTCCCGCCGATCGACGCGAAACTCCAGACCACCGAACCGGTGTGGAGTCGTTTCAAGGCCCGGCCAGTCGCGCAGCAAGGCTTCAAGGCGTGCTCCCTGCTCCAGTTGTCCCATCCCGCCTCCGGTCTTGGCTTGCGTGTGGTGAGCTGTTGGTGTGCACGCTGAGCATGCGGCCCGGAACGCGGCTTCGCCAGTACCTCGCTGGTCGCCCATTTGACCGCACGATGCGAGTTGTCGCGCGATCATGCGTGGCGCAACGTACCTTACATGACGACAACCACACTTCTCCCCACCATGCCCGCCGCTATCGATTCGACGTTGGAGTCCGCACCGGATCCGCGGTGGCGTGCCGTTGTGGATCGCGACCGCACATGGGACGGCGCGTTTGTGTTCGCGGTTTCGTCGACGCGAATTTTTTGTCGACCGTCGTGTCCGTCGCGTCGACCACGCGTTGACCGGGTCGCATTCTATCCCGACGCGACGTCAGCGCGATTGGCGGGGTACCGCGCGTGCAAGCGCTGCACGCCGGACGCGGTTACCGCCGACGGATCAACTGCCGCCGTCGTGCGGGCGCTCACCCATCTCGACGCGCACGAGGGCCCGACGGCGTTGGACGAACTGGCCACGATCAGCGGTCTCAGTCGTTCGCATCTGCAGCGACAATTCACACGACTGGTAGGGTGTTCGCCGCAGGAGTGGCAAGTGGCGCGACGGGCGGAGCGACTGCGCCTCGCGCTACGCACACA
>JANOKE010000416.1:0-8307 GCA_031419135.1 Gemmatimonadaceae bacterium | reverse complement strand
GGTGCCCTCGACCTTTCAGGTGCTTGGGATGGCCGGCGTCGATTTCGATGATCACCAGCGCTACACGCTTAAATGGGCGCTGGTGTCGGCGCTGGTGCTGCTGACGGTGGGGTTGGTGACGACGGTGATTCCGGTAATTGGGCGGGCCGGGGGATGGGGATGAGGAGGGGGAGGGGGGGCAGAGACCCGACCGTGACCCTCTTCCCGCTCACCCCTCCAACGCTCAACCCTGCAGGCCCTCACCCCCTCCGGCTTGAGGTGTGAGCAACGGAAGGGGTGAGGGCAGAGACGGTGAGCGGTGAGGGCAGAGACCCGACCGTGACCCTCTACGCTCACCGCTCGCCCCTCCAACGCTCAACCCTGCAGGCGCTCACCCCTCCGGCTCGGGGACGGGAGGCGACTGAGCACGGGAACACCGCCGTTGTCAGGCGGCAGTGCTTCATGGCGCATGGCGTGCTCGATCAGATGCACCGTGCGCTCTGTTGCACCGAGCTCGCGTTCCACTACGGCGCGCGCGGCCGCACCCATTTGTTGACGTAGCGCGGCATCGGCCATCCACGCGCGCAATTGCGCGCCGAGTTGCGCTGAGTCCCGCACACTGCGCGCGCCGCCGGCCGCGAGGAGCAATCCGGCCTCGCGACTCATGTCGTGATGCGGGCCGAACATCACCGGCACGCCGAATGCGGCCGGTTCGATCGCCGAGTGTAGTCCGGCGGCGTGAAATCCGCCGCCCACGAACGCTATGTCGGCCAGCGCGTACAGTTCACCCAGCACGCCAACCCGATCGATCAAAATTACGTCGGAATCTTCGACAGCGGTCTGCGCCTCGATGCGCGACAGTCTCGCGCATCGTAGCGCCGCGCGCGCCGCCCACGCTTCGATGGATGCGCAGTGACCGGCAGTGGGCTCATGTGGCACGATGATCAGTCGCGGGCGCGCTGTAGCCGACGGTGCGCCGGGAGCGGGATCCGGCGGCCATGCGGGGAGCAGCGCGGCTTCATCGGCGGGCCAGGAACTGCCGGCAACCAGTGTCAGGCGCGCCGACGCGAGTTGTGACAACAGCGGCGACCGGCGGTCAATCGCGTGCGCGCGCGACCACACCTGATCGAAGCGCGTATCGCCGGTCACGCGAAGCGCCGCTCGCCCAACGCCAAGTTCCGCCAATCGCTCCGCATGCTCGGCGTCGATCGCGCCCACGGCACAGAGTGCAGCGTAGGCGTCGCCAATGAGTTGTCGTGTCCACCAGCTGCGACGGCCTGAGCGGGCGGCGAGCGTGCCACTGATCAACGCCACCGGAATACCACGCGCGGTGGCGCGATCCACCAGCACGGGCCACACATCAACCTTTGCGAATACCAGAATTGTTGGCTGGATCGCATCGAGCAGCACCTCGGCGTCCGCCGCGCGATCGAACGGCAGATAATCGGTGATGTCGGCGCCCACCGAGTCGGCGAATTGTTCGGCGCTTGGCGAGAAAAATGTGTACGCGAATTGCCAGTCCGGGTGGACAGCGCGCAGGGCGTGCGCCACGGGTCTCGCCTGCAATCCCTCACCTACTGACGGGGCGTGCAGCCACACCAGTGGTCGCGCCGGGTCGCGCACAGCGCGCGCGCGCGCGCGAATGCGTTGCACCAAACCGCGCCGCGCCCGCAAAGCACGGGTGAGTTTTCCGTCGCCCGAGGGAGCCAGCAGCACGGCAGCGCGCGCCAAGTTCGCCACTGCCGCATACGCAACGCGCACTGCGAAGTTCACAGAAGAGTAGGCAGTAGGAAGTCGGAAGTCAGTAGTACGCTCTACTGCAGTAGGAAGTACTCTTTGCTGCAGTAAGGAGTACTCTCTACTGCAGTAATAAGTACTCCTTACTGCAGTAGACAGTACTCCTTACTGCAGTAAAGAGTACTTCCTACTGCAGTAGAAAGTACTTCTTACTGCAGTAGAGCGTACTACTGACTTCCGACTTTCCTACTGCCTACTATCTTGATGATCGTGCGCACTATTTCACGCCTTCGAATGTTCCGCGCCACCGCCTGGATTCTGGCGGTGCTGGCGATCATGTCGAGCCCCCATCGGCTGACCTCGCAACCGGGAGCCCTTCCGGCACCGGTGGGCTACGTCAACGATTTCGCAGGCGTCATTCCCAACGACTCCAAAGCGCGCTTGGACGACCTGGCCAAACGCCTTAACGCGGCCACGCGTGGCGACATGGTGGTAGTGACCCTGCCGGATCTCGGCGGTCGACCGGTTGAAGAGGTGGCGCTGCGACTGGGCCGGGAATGGAAAGTTGGCGCAGACGCGTCAGTTGGCGATCAGTCGCGCAATGCCGGAATCATCATCCTGATCGTTCCCAAGGAAGGCGCATCAGACGGTCGCGGCCGCTGCCGGATCGAAGTCGGGCAGGGGGCCGAAGGCTTTGTGACCGATGCCACCAGCGGCACGCTCTGTCGCGACGTCACGCCGCGTTTCCAAGCTGGCGACTATGGCGGCGCGATCGAATACCTCGCCGCGTCGATCGCCGATCGGTATGCGGCCAGTTTCGGCGTGACCTTGGATGGACAGCCTCGTGAGACGCGTCGGTCAGAGCCGCGTGCGGCGGACTATCCCTCGTGGCTCCCGTTGCTGATCGTTATTCTGATTTTTGTTGTGCTGCCGGCGATGAGCCGTCGCCGTCGTGGCTGTCTCGGCTGCCTGCCAATTCCCATACCGGGCCCGGGTGGGTTTGGAGGGGGGGGTGGTTTTGGTGGCGGCGGTTTTGGCGGTGGATTTGGCGGCGGCGGTGGTGGTGGTGGGTTTGGCGGATTCGGCGGCGGTGGTGGTTTCAGTGGAGGCGGCGGTGGCTCAGACTGGTAAGCAACGCATGATGCAACTGGACGAACTCGTCGTGCAGCTTCAGCAGGTGCATGGGTCAGCCCTGCTGGGAATCGTACTGTACGGCTCCGCGGCCAGTGACGAACAGGTGGCGGGACGATCCGATCAGAACGTGTTGGTCATCGTCGAGGCGCTCGACATGGGCACCCTGCGGTCGCTCGGTCAAACGGCGCGCGCGTGGCAGGAGGCGGGCAATCCGCCTCCGTTGTTGCTCACGCGACGCGAGTGGCTTGGTTCGGCCGATGTGTTCCCGATGGAGTACGCCGACATTCTCGAACGGCACCGCGTGCTGGCCGGGACGCTGCCGCTTGAAGGGGTCACTGTGAACGTGTCCGACCTTCGCCTTCAGGTGGAGCAGGAAGCGCTCGGGAAACTGTTGCGACTGCGTCGTGCGGTTATGATGGCCGGAACGGATGTCGCGCGTCAGCGCGACCTGCTGCAGGCGAGTTTGAGTGCCATGCTGGTGATATTGCGCAGCGTTTTGCGCCTGCATGGCGAGGCCGCGCCACGCGACTCGGCGTTGGTGATCGATCGCGCGGCGGTGCTGGGCGGCTTCGATGCCGGGCCGTTCACGCGCGTGCAGCAACTGAAACGGGGCTCGTCGATCGCCGACAGCGACGTCGAAGCGGTTCTGGCCGGGTACGTCGGGGGCGCCGAGGCCTTGGTGACATATCTTGATCGCTACATGCCGTCGGAGTGATCCACATCGTTCGCTGGATGCGTCGCATGCGGCCCCGTGCGACTTCGCTGTTGGTTGCTGGGCCTGACACTTCTGATTCCTTGCGAGGACCAACTATGATGACCCTGCAGACACTTCGTGCACCGCGGCGCGCGCGTACCCTTGCGGCCGGCGCGATGCTGGCGTTGCCATTCTTTCTCGGCGCGTGCGGCTACAACTCGATTCAATCGTACGACGAACAGGCGGCGCAAGCGAAGCAGAATATCGACGCGCAGTTGCAGCGCCGGGCAGACCTGATCGGCAATCTCGTCGCGACGGTGAAGGGTTTCGCGCAACAGGAGAGCGATGTCCTGATCGGGATTACCAAGGCGCGGGCCGGACTCACCGGGGCATTGCAGAAAACCGGTGGGTCGGACCCCGCCGAACTGGCGAACGCCAATCAGGCCCTCACCACGGCCCTCGGGCGGATGAACGTGGTGATC
Organism: Gemmatimonadaceae bacterium; assembly: GCA_031419135.1. Classification (GTDB taxonomy): domain Bacteria; phylum Gemmatimonadota; class Gemmatimonadetes; order Gemmatimonadales; family Gemmatimonadaceae; genus Gemmatimonas. Next base: position 4,281 of record JANOKE010000416.1, on the reverse strand, counting down.
GAGGCCTATCCGCAACTCAAGTCCGACCAGGGGTTCCTCAAGCTGCAGGACGAGCTCACTGGAACGGAAAATCGCATTGCCGTCTCGCGCACCGATTACAACGGCGCGGTGCGCACGTACAACGAGTACATCCGCAAGTTTCCAGCGGTCCTGACCGCCAAGGCCACCGGTGCGAAGCCGCGCACCTACTTTGAGGTCACCGACGCGGCGGCGCGCGCCGTGCCGACGGTGGATTTCAGCAAGCCGCAGTAACCCGCTGTTCGATTCCGTGATCTCACCGTCGCCGCTCGCCGCACCCGCGGGCGGCCACGATGGTCAATTCGAGCGATTCTTCTCGTACAGCAGGTTGCGCGGCGCCACTTTCCATTCATACCAGCGCAGAATCGGTTGACCGCCGTTCACTGCCGGATCACTCCGATCGCTCTTCATCTGCGCACGGATCCTCGCGCCGATGATGTCGTTGCCATCGTTGAGCGTGTCGGCGTCGATTCCGTTGTACGATGTGGCCTCGGAATTATTGAGGAACAGCAACGAGGCGTCGAAATTTTCGACATGCGATGCCAGCAGGTGACCGTTCGGTGCGCCGGCGCTGCTCAGCGTTGACGCGCGATACAGTTTTTTCGTCGACGGATCATGCCAGTACACCACCGCGTTCAGCTTCTGGATGGTGGTCCCGGAACGGAACAGCAACAGACTGTCCAGACCCGACGCGCGACCCAGCAGTGTTGGTGTATCGAGAAAGCCTACCTGGAAGCGCCCATTGCCCTGATTCTCCGCCGATTGCAGCAAGAGCAATCGGCGACTGGTGCCCACCTGTAACAGCGCCACGTTGCCTGCGGCCAACCCCAGCGTTCCGGCGGGGATCAGAAACTCGATACAGGTGGTGCCGCAGTTTCCGCCGGGAGGATAGGTTGGCAAGGTGTCGCCATCGTTGTAGATGGCGTAGACCGGTGCTTCCGTCGGCTCGTATGGCACGGACAGTACCGAAATGGTGTCGCCAAAGGTGCCGAGGCTGGCGAATGTCGTCGTGCTTTCAATGGAGATGCCCGCTTCCTGGAGATCGCGGGCCAGCGAAAGGCCCACAAACCGGGCTCCGCGGTCGATGCCTTCGCGCACTGTCCATCCGCGACGGGTCTGCCAACTGCGGACCGAGAAGGACGTGGCGGTAGCAATGACCACGAGCGCGACCGTCATGGAGATCAGCAATTCCGCCAGCGTGAAACCGGTGCGTGTTCGAGTGGTCATCAGGCCCCCGAGAGTCCATTGCCGCGAAAGAATGACGTGGTGAGTTGCACCGGCTGCGTACCGCGCGGATACTGCACGATGACGACAATCTTGATGAGGTTTTGCCGCGTCACGGTGACTACGAGGGACCGGACGAATGCCCCGCTGGGGGAGGCCTGACCGTCACCGTTGAGGGTTTCGGCGCTCTCGGACACGATCGACCACGGATCGCGGGTGCGCACCTGCTCCATGTGCGCCCGCGCGATGGAGATGGCATTCGTCCGGTTTTGCGAGAGCGTTTGCATATTGATGGTTTGGGCGTTGGCGCCCGCCAATGACATCATCCCGACGGTCAGCAGAATGATGGCCATCAACAGCGATACGATCGTAAAGCCGACACGGTGACGCGCACGGTGCCGTCTGATTCCTGCGCTCCGACGTGTCATTGCCAGCCTCCGTTGTGCCATGTCCACAAACGCACGTTTCCGGCGGGAGAGACGGCAACGGCCGCAATCGCGCTGGCGCTGGTTTCCTGAATGAGATACACCACACCGCCGACACCCATAGGCATGGTAAGACCGCGGGAATCGAATTCGACGCGTGCATCGGAGAAGGTGATTGCGCCACTGCCTGCGTCATCGGGCACGGCCGAGCTGCTTCCCCGTCCGAAGACGATACGAGTGGGAAGCGTGCGCGTCGCAAAGCCCCGCAGCGCGTCGCGTTCGGCCTGCGTTTCGCCAATCGCGCCGTTGCTGTCGTCGTCCAGATATCCGGTGTAACTCCGGGCGTCGGCAAGAAACGTTACGCGCACCAGACTCCGTGTGGAGAGTGCGCGCGTGCGCGCCAGGTCGAGATCCTGCGCCATCTGCATGGCGGCCAATTGCACTTCCGTTTCCGGCGAGATGCGAAACCTCGGCACGAGAATCGCCATCATCACACCGGCGATCACCACGACCATCAGCAACTCGACGATGGTGAAACCGGCTCGCGATGCGAGGGATGACCGATGGTTTGGAGAGACGCGTCGCATGGTCGGCTCAGTACAGCGGGCGGAACGCGGTCTGCAACACGGTGCCGACCGACGGCGTGCCAGGTGGCAGTCGCTCCGGGAAGCGGAAGTTCACGTCAAAACTCCATTGACGTGTGGGCGGCGTGTAGTATCCCAGGTTCGCGAAACCGACGTTGGTGTTGTTCCCCCACAACCCTGTTGAAAAACGGTTGGTGTAGAGCGAGACCAGTGAACCGGTATAGCGGAAAATCACGCCGCTCCAGTTTTCCACGAAGCGTGGGAAGTTCTCCAGACCGCCGCCGTACGGTGGGGCGGCACACCCTGAGCGCATGTAGTCACATGGTGTGGGCGAATGCCCGGCCAGGATGGCCGCGAACACCGTCGCCGTTCGTGCGGTGCGCTGCGCCATATTCTGCTGCAGCACATCGCACCACCCCACCGACGCGGAGCATCGGGCGGCCGCGGCGGCCGGCGCCGCGTTCAACATGGCCGGGTTGGGTGGATTGCTGAGGAAGGTGACGGCATCCGCCATGAGCGCCGCGGGACGCCACACGGTGGTGTTGTAGTCGCCCAACACGTACATCGGTCGTTCTGTGACGACGCTCAGGCCCCCGGTGTCGGCCGGCACACGCGAGAGCGGCAATCGTGTGGCACCACGCAGGCGAACGGCGAGGTAGTCATTGTTGGCGTTGGAAACAGCCGGGGTCGCGAACTCGAAGTACAGAATGCGCGGCGAACGGCTGGCCGGCGCACTGTCGGCCCAGAGGCGCAGCGAGTCCATGTGCACGTCCACGAGATCGGGACGCTTGTCTTCCCGGCCCTCGTAGAACGCGTTGACCCGCGGCTTGAAAATGCGACGGCAGGCCGCCGCCGTCGGCACCGCCAAACCGGCTGTGCGCACGACCACCAGCGAGTCGCAGAACTGAGTTTTCATCACATTGGTATCGGCAATCTGAAAGACGCCGGTTTTCACGGTGATGTACCAGTCCGACTTCCACGCCATCTTCACATCCTGCACCATCGGGCTGTCACTGCCGTCCCTGGGCATCACCAAGGTTGCGGGCGCCATGTTGGTCGGCAACGGCAGTTTCAGCGAGCGCACACCAAACGCGTTCGACATGAGTCGACCGCTGAAACGCAGAATGCTCCGGGTTTTGAACGCGGGCCCGGAAAGACTGCGTGAATCGAAATCCAGCAACACCGGAGTGCCGGCGGCGTTGTTGATATTTACGCCATTCAGGCGTGGGGCGGCGTCCTTGCGATTCCAGAACACGCTGTCTGGCGTGGTGATGTTGCTTTGGTACGTGGTACTGTTGGACGACACGTACAGATTGCCATTGGTATGCACCCAACCCACGAACGTCATGGCAGGACCGTTCAGGATTTCCAGATCATTCTCGTAGAACACGCCAAACTGGAACAGCGGAATCGTCTGCGCGTTGACGGACAGCACCGCCGAGGCTTTGTTGCCGGACGTATCGCGGGCGGAGACGGTGATGTCGATGGGCTGGTTCAGCGAATAGAGTCCGGAGAATGGCCCCGACGTGATCGTGCGAGTGACGGGAACGCCCATGGTCTGGGTGGACTGCGTCATGGAATAGCCCGTGAGTTGTGGCGTTTGCAGCGACGCGATATCCTCGCCGTTGATCACGCCGTCCTGCATCGCCGCGTCGAGCTGCGACATGACGTCGTCGGCACCGCCTTCGGCGGCGTACGACGCGCGGGCGCCGCGATAGTCCGCATTGGACGTGCGCGCCAACGTGGTCACCGCCGACAAGCCCGCGAGAATGATGATTGAAAACATTACCAGCAACAGCAAGACGGTTTCGAGCGCGAAACCCCTGCGCGACGACCGTGCCGTTGCCGCCGATTCCACCGCGTGTTGACGAGGCATGTCGAGTTCTCCCGGGCCGGTGATGCGTCTGGCACGAGAGATACCGACGGCGGATGGTTACCGCACTCTGACCACGGGCACCGTCTATAAGGTCGAGACGAAACGCGTCAACGGCGTGACATCGGTACCGTCGGCTTCACTAGTGTAGTGCGTC
>JANOKE010000415.1:0-14922 GCA_031419135.1 Gemmatimonadaceae bacterium | reverse complement strand
CCCATTGCACGCGACCCTCGCGACCGAACGCGTATGGCGATCGTCCATGATGGGCGGGCCGCGAAAACCTTGTTCGCGAGGCTCGCCCGGTTTGACTCGGTTGATCTGCTGCGCGCGCACCTGCACACCGGACGCACGCACCAGATTCGCATACACCTCGCGTCCATTGGCCATCCGGTGGTTGGTGACGATACGTATGGAGGTGGCGGCGGTCGGCGTCTAGCGGCACTGCCGTCGAAGCGGCACTTCCTGCATGCGGCGTGGTTGCGCTTCCGGCATCCGGTGTCCGGCCAGGTGATCGACCTGCGTTCGCCGCTGCCACACGATCTCAAACGGTCGTTGGCGGCGCTGAGCGGAATGCCCGAACTCGCGTCCCACCCTGATCCACTCGATGAACTTGGATTCTTCCAGACCACCGATGGTGACGCCGCCAGCGAAACCGGCGGCGACCGTTCTCCCGGTCCCGCCGGGCCCGACGCGTCCTGACGCCCCGAGCGATGACGCCGATGACGATCGGCGTTCGCACGTGTTGGTGGTACGCGCTGGCGAGCGCCAGTACGCGATTCCGGTCACGCAGGTGCGCGAGGTCATTCGCGCCGAGCGCGTCACGAAGGTGCCGGGCGCCCCGGCGTTCGCGCGAGGGATCGTGAATGTGCGGGGCGCAGTCGTTACGGTGCTGGACCTTGCCGAACTGCTCGGGGCGGGACGTGCCGTTACCTCGACGTCGGTCGTCCTCCTTGAGCACGGATCACGCCTGATCGGGCTGGCCGTGGACGCGGTGTGCGATGTGCGCGTGCAGGAGGCCATTCCGTCGGACGGTGCCGGAGAGGCTGAGCGCGCACTCGTTACGCCGCTCGATGCGGTCGCGCTCTGCGCGTCGCATCTGCTCTCTTCCGAGGAGATGGGACGGTGAGCCGGACTGTGCTGATCTGTGACGACGCGATCTTCATGCGGACGATGGTGGGAGATATCCTCCAGCAGGCGGGCTTCGAGATCGTGGGGGAAGCAGAGACGGGCGTTCAGGCGGTGGAGCAGTACCGCCTGCTGCGACCCGATCTGGTAACCATGGACATCGTGATGCCCGATATGGGAGGAATCGATGCGGTACGCGAGATCACGAAACACGATCCCATGGCGCGGATCCTCATGTGCAGCGCGATGGGGCAACAAGCGCTCGTGGTGGAAGCCATTCAGGCGGGCGCGAAGGACTTCGTCGTGAAGCCCTTCCAACCCAGCCGCGTGCTCGAAGCGGTGAACCGGGTGCTCGCGGCGTAAGCCGCGCGCACCTGGTCGGCCGGTCGATCATGGACCAGGCCCGGTACGCCGAACTGTTTCGCGCGGAGGCGCGCGAACACCTCGCCGAACTGGATACCGCGTTGCTTGCCTTCGAGCAACGAGCCGATTCGGCGCACGTCGCGACGTTGTTTCGCCATACGCACACCCTCAAGGGAATGGCGGCGGCAATGGGCTATCACGCCGTCGAGCAGGTGTCGCACGCGCTGGAATCACTGCTGGACGGCCTGCGCACCGGAAACGCGTCGCCCAACGCGGATTTTGTCGCGCTGCTCTACGATGGCACCGACGCGCTCCGGTCCACCGTGGACGACGCGGTCGCTGGTCGCGGCAACGCGGTGCCCGCCGCACTGATGCCGCTGTTACAGCGACTGCGCGCACACGACGAATCGGCGTCACGATCGCGGCCGCGCCATCACCACGCGGCCAGCGAGCCGTCTGCGGCGGTCGCCCTCGAGCCGCCGTTTACCGAAAGCCCGGCGGCGCGTCCGATGGATACGTCGATCCGCACCGACTACACCATTGTCGTCCACCTCACGGCGGATTGTCCGCTCAAGGGCGTGCGCGCCCTGTTGGTGCGGACGCGTCTGGAGGCACTCGGTACGGTGCTGAGCGTGGACCCACTGCCGTCGGCGTGGCATCTCGACAGCTTCGACGGCGTGTTCACCGTGTCGTTGCAAACGCTCGCCCCTGCGGATGCGATCGAACACGCAGCGCGTGCCGCTGGCGACGTGGACCGTGTGACGGTGAACGCCATGGTGGTACGGTCCCGTCGCGACGACTCCGGCGAGGCACTGCGCACCGTTCGCGTGGATCGGCGGCGGCTTGACACGCTCCTTGAGCTGGTGGGAGAACTGGGTATCACCCGCGACCGCCTGCTGCGGCTGGTCGAAGACAGCGACCAGAGTTCGACACGGGCCCTCACGCGCGTTGCGCACGAGACGGCGCGCCTGATTGGCGCGCTGCAGGACGAAGTGGCGCAGGCACGAATGGTACCGGTTGGACAGGTGTTTGATCGATTCCCCCGACTTGTGCGCGACATCTCGCGCGAGCTCGGCAAGGACGTGCATTTCGTGACGGAGGGGCGCGATATCGAACTCGATCGATCGTTGTTGGACGCAATCGGCGATCCGATCGTACATTTGCTCCGCAACGCGCTCGATCACGGCATCGAAGATGCCGAGACGCGACGGCGATCCGGCAAGCCGTCAACCGGACGCCTGACACTCCGCGCGGTACGCGATCGCGCAACGGTTATCCTGCAGGTCGAAGACGACGGACGGGGGATCGATCGACAGGTGATTCTGCGGCGTGCGCAGCAGCAGGGAATTGTTCCGGGTACTGTGCACGCACTCGATGACGACGCGCTGCTGGACATTCTGGCGCATCCCGGATTTTCCACGGCACGCGCGGTCACCGCCATCTCCGGACGCGGGGTAGGCGTGGATGTCGTAGCCACCCGGGTACGGGCGCTGGGCGGCGTGCTGGAGATGGAGACACTCGACGGACAGGGATCGGTGTTCACCTTGCGACTCCCCGTAACGCTGGCCATCGCCCGTGCGCTGCTCGTTGACGTCGCGGGCTCGACGTATGCGTTGCCGGTGGCCCAGGTGGTGGAGGCGGTCGCGTACGATCCCGGCATGATCGTCACGCACGCGGAACGCGAATCGTTGACGTTGCGGGATGAAATCGTGCCATTGGTGCACCTGCGAGAACGATTTGGTCATCCGCGCCGCGCCGACGATGCCTATGTGGCCGTGGTCGAGGTCGCGGGACGGCGGACGGCCTTGCTGGTCGATGCGCTGGTAGCACAACACGATATCGTGGTGAAGCCGTTCGATGCCGTGCGCGGGAGCGCACCGTGGTTCAGCGGCGCGACGGTGCTCGGTGACGGGACACCGGCGCTCATCGTCGATCTGGGCAGCCTCACATGATCACCTCGAATGGGGCGACGGGTTGCGAGGGGCCGTCGCATTGAAGCTGGAGTAAAGATGGCAGCGATCCACTCGCTGAAGACAATCCAGCTCGACGCGCTGCGCGAAACGGCCAACATCGGCGCCGCGCACGCCGCGACCGCGCTGTCGCACCTGACCGGCAGCACCGTCATGATCAATGTGCCGGCCATCTCCGTGGCGAGCATGGAAGACATGCCGGCGCAGTTTGCAGCGGATGAGGAGCCGGTGGCGGCGGTCCTCATGCACATGCTGGGCGATCTGAGCGGCCGCACCATGTTGGTCTTTCCGCGCCCGACCGTGATGCGTCTGGCCGAATTGATGCTGCGTCGTCCGCTGGGGTCGTCACTCGCCCTCGGCGAGCTCGAGTCGTCGGCCATCAAAGAGGCTGGCAATATTCTCAGCGGCGCATACATGAACGCGCTGAGCGACTTCCTCGGCATGTTGTTGCTGCCGTCGCCGCCGACCTTGGTCATCGACATGTCCACCGCCGTCCTGACCAGCGCGCTGGGTGAGTTCGCCACCGACCCGGATGCCATCCTGTGCGTGGAAAGCGAGTTCATGCTCACGGACGTGCAGCAGACGTTGCGCGGATTCTTCCTGTTGTTGCCAGACCCGGCCTCATTGCAGGTCATGTTGCGCGCGCTGCGCCTGGCCTGACGCTATTCATGCACAACGGCGAGCCGGAGCGAAGCGCGCCAGGCGAACGTGACAGCGAGTTGTTGCGCGCGATGGCGAGCCGGATTGATCAACAGGATCCCGACGCATTCAACAATCTGGGTGTGCTGTATTTCAGCAAGGGTCTTCACGCCGAAGCGGTGGAGGCGTTCCTGCGCGCGCTGGAGTTGGACCCGCGCATGCGCACGGCGGCACGGAATCTGGAAGTCGCAGCGGCCACGCCGGGCGCGTGTGATGCGCAATTGACTGCGGTCGACGGGCGGTTGGCCGACCATCCGCATGAGCTTTCGGCGCGACGCGATCGGGCGCGCTTGTTCCGCCTCATCGGCCGCCATGCGGACGCGACCCATCAACTTGATGCGTTGATTGCCGAGGATCCGAACGACGGCGCCTCGCTGTTCGAACGCGGATTGGTTGAGCAGCACGCCGGCGACCTTCGTCGGGCCCAGCGGTGGTTCGAGCGGGCGGTGCATGCGCGCGCCGAAGATCCGGTGGCGCGACTGCACCTGGCCGAGGTGTTGTATCAGCGCGGGCAGAACGAGCAAGCCCTGGAGGCGCTGAATGCGGCGCTGCGGCAGGATGATACCATCGCCGACGCGCATTTGCTGCGCAGCTTCATTCTGGGCGACATGGGTCGCGAGGAAGCGGCCACCGAGGCCGCGCGCCACGCAGCGACCTTGAACCCTTCGCTGCAGCAATTGCATCCGCACCTGTCGCTTGACAGCGGTCCGGACGCCAGAGTCGCGGACGCCGTGAACGCTGCTGCTGCCTCGGGGTCACCAACAGCGCTGGTGCGATTTGGATTGGGATTGGCGTTTCGTCAACGCGGATACTTCACCGAAGCGCGACGCGAATTTCAACGCGCGCTCGTCGAGGGTGAGGACGCGCGTTTGGCGCGCCATGCGATCGCGGAACTCGATCTGATCGCGGGAGATTCGTCGGCCGCGCGACACGCGTATGAGAGCCTGTTGCGTGATCAGCCGGATCAAGCCCGCTATTGGAATGAACTGGGCGTCGCGCTGCACCAGAGTGGGAATGTGGAAGGTGCCGTCAACGCGTATCGCACCGCGCTGAGGCGAGATCCCGGCTACGCGCTCGCTCACAACAATCTGGGGGTGGCGCTGTATGATCGTGGGGACCGCGGTGCCGCGCGCGAGTGCCTGCAGCGGGCCTGCGACATCGACCCGTCGTTGGTCCGGTCGCGGCTGAATGACGCCCTGTGGTTGCAGCAGCAGCATGAGCCGCTGGCCGCCCTCGCAATGCTGCGCGAGCTCGTGGCGCGTCGTCCGAATGACGCCGATGCGTGGTATGCGCTGGGCAGTGCGTGTCAAGCACTGCAGTGGCGCGATGAAGCGCGCGGTGCCTATGCGCGCGCGATTGAGGGTCGGCCATCGCACGCCGAAGCGCGATATGGACTGGCGACCATTCTGGGCGAAATGGGAGACGCCGACGGGGCGCTGCGGGAGACGGAGCTCGCCCTCGGGCTGGCTTCCATTCGCACCGAAGCGCGAATGAGTGTGGGGATCGACGTGCAGCGCGAATGCCCGGACGCCTGCGGCGCGCTGGCGTTGTTGTCGGTGTCGCGGGGCGATCCGTTGCTGGGTGTGGCGTTGGCGTCAGACGATGTGGCGGCGTTGCTGCCGGAGTTTGGTCCGAGCGGACGGGTCAGCCAACCCGATCCGGTGCTCGACGCGGCACGTGCCTGCAGCGACGCGGATGCCTTCGCGACGCGCGGCATCATGGGTGAGGCACTCGATCGCTACACACAGGCCCGATTGTTGTTGGAACCCGGTCATGCAACGCCTGCAGGAAGCTCCTATGCGGCATGGCGGCAGGCCGCGATTGGCGAGGCTCGATCGCAGTGTCTGTTGGGTCGGGCCAGCGATGCGCTGCCGTTGCTCAAGATTCTGGGGTCGCACGATGGAAAGGCCGTCGAGGTGCTCGCCCTGTTCGCCCGCAGTGCAGCGGCCGCTTCCCAACCGGACGCGGCCCGCAAGGCGATCCTTCGCATTTTGCGGGTCGAACCATCAAGCGCGGCGTTGATGCATTTCGTGGGAGACACGGCCATCAATATCGGCGACGACGGTCTCGCACTCGCGTGTTACCGTCGGGCGTTGGCGCGCGATCCGTCGCGCCCGTCTCCGCGGGTCGCGATCGCGCGTTTGCTGCGCGTGCGCGGCGATCTGCTCGCGGCGCGGCTCGAACTGACGGCCGCGCTCTCGTCCGCACCGGCATGGCGCGAAGCCATCCTTGAGTTGGCGCAGGTGTTGCGTGACGCCGATCGGCCGCTTGAAGTGATGGGACTGCTGACCCGTCACCTCGCCAAGTCGCCGACCGATCTCGAAGCCCTGATTCTGTTGGCGGAGTCCTTGATTCGGCTTGAACGGGACACCGATGCACGCGTGGCCGTCACGCGCGTCCTGCGACACGACCCCCTGAGCCGACACGCCATGTGGCTTGAGGGTGTGCTTTTTTCCCGGCAGGCACGCATGCGCGATGCACTCGAGCGGTGGAGACTGGTCGTGGACGGTCAGGGCAATGACGACCTCGCATCGCAGGCCAGGCGCGCGATCGCTGACGCAGAAGCCCCACTGCTTCGTCTCGTCTCGTGAGACGTCCATGAGCCTCGAAGGCACTCTTCGCGAACTCGCACTTCCCGAGGTGCTGCAGCTATTGGGGCTGAGCCGCAAGACCGGCACGCTGCACCTGCGCGCCCAACTGCAGGGCAATGCGGCGTTCGTGCGACTCACGCAGGGGGCGATCGTTGACGCGGCCATGTGGCGACTGGCCGACCGCGATGGTCCGCAGGAGGGACCTGGCCTGGCTACGTCGGCTGCCGCCGTGCGTGTTGTGGAGGCTTGCGTCCTGGACCTGCTCACATGGAACGACGGCGATTTTCGATTCACGCCTACGGACTCTGTGCCGCCCAGCAGTCCGGTCCGACTCACCGTCGACATGCTGTTGGTTGATGCGGCGCAGCGAGCCGAGGGATGGGAGCGCATTGCCGACCGCATCCCGCACGCGCATGTGGTGCCGGCCTTCGTGGATGTGGAGGCCCAGCAGTTGCCGCTGCTGCGACTCGTTCCACAGGAGTGGGAGATTCTCACCCGGGTGGACGGACAACGCGATCTTGCCGAACTCGCGTCGGTGCTTGGTCGCGAACTGCTCGATGTGGCCGAGATCGTACACGGCCTGATGGGCGCCGGCCTGTTGACGCTGCGCGAAGCCACCACCGCGCCGCGCCGGAACCCGACGCCGCCGATTGGCAGTGCCCTGCAAATCTCGCCAGACCCGCCGATCGGCGAGGGCCGGCGTGCGGATTTGTGGATCCCCCGGGGTGACGAGGTGATGGCGTTGTCGGGAGATTCTGCTGCCGACGATGATTCGCTCTTTGATCCGCTGCAGCCGGGCGTGCTGAACGCCGATGGCGGGTTGGGACGGCGACCGACGCCAGCGGGGTGGCCTGCGCTCCCGCCACACGCTCACGGGATGTCCCGCAACGCCGTTGCGCCAACGGTTGCTGAGACGTCTCTGCAGCGAGGGGAGGCAGGTGTGTCAGTGCCCGGCACGGATGCGACCACGTTGTGCACGCAAGGGGACGATGCGGCGCGACGCGGTGACCTTGCGGGCGCACTGGAATGCTGGAGTGCTGCCCTCCGGTCGGAGGCTTCGCTGGCGGATGCGGATCGCATCCGCGAAGCGATCGCGTTGGCCGCCCGATTGCACGCGTTACTGCATCCCGCAGCGCGTCGAGCGTAACGGCTGGTCAAAGAGGGACGGGCGCATGCCCATCGTGGACCACGCCACGAAACTGATTACCTGCAAGCTGGTCTACTACGGTCCCGGGCGATCGGGGAAGACCACGAACTTGACGCACCTGCACAGCGCGCTTCCCGACGGACAAGTGGGCGAATTGACGTCGCTGGCCACGCGTCGCGATCGCACGCTCTTCTTCGACTATCTGCCGGTTGATCTCGGCACGGTGGGCGCGTATCGCGTGCGCTTTCAGTTGTATACGGTTCCCGGGCAACCGTACTATCGCGCGATTCGGCAGTTGGTGCTGCAAGGCGCGGATGGCGTGGCGTTCGTCGCGGACAGTCAGCGTCATCGCTGGGATGACAATCTGGAGAGTCTGCAGGATATGCACGCGAACCTCGCCGATCACGGTGTGGACGTGCGTGATCTTCCGGTGGTGATGCAGTACAACAAGCAGGATCTGCCGCCGTCGCTGGCCGCATCGGTGGACGAACTGTCGGCCGCACTGAATTTCCGCGGCGTGCCGGAGTTTGCGGCCGATGCTCTGCATGGCGCGGGCGTTTTCGACACCCTGCGATCGCTGGGAATGCGCGTGCTGCGGCGGCTCGGCGCCGACGATGGCACGACATCGGCGCAGCGGGCCCGTGACGCCGTTCGGACGCCATCGGCCCGACCCGTCATGGCGGATGAACTGGCGACGGTCGGCGTCGGCGTGTGAGCACCTTGCTGGATGGCGGATACCGATTCGACACCTTTGTCGTCGGCTCGTCCAATCGACTCGCGGCCTCGGCCGCACACGCAGTGGCCGAGTCACCGGGCACCGCCTACAATCCGCTGTTCGTCTATGGCGGATCGGGATTGGGCAAGACGCACCTCGTAGCGGCGCTCGCGTTTCAGGCGCGGCTGACCCAGCCCGACTTGCGGGTGGAGTTCAGTACCGGCGAAGAAGTGGCTGAACGTCTGCACCACGCGATCGCCGCCGGACAGCAGGCCGAGTTTGCGCGGCGCTATCAGGAAGTCGATCTGCTGTTGCTGGATGACGTACAGTTTCTCACCGGGCAACGGGAAACACAGACCGAGCTATTGCGCCTCTTCAACCTGATGCAAGGCAAGGGGCGTCAATTGGTGATGACGAGCGATCGGCCGCCGTCTGATATCCCGGATGTGGATCAACGCCTGTTGTCCCGGTTGTCCGGTGGACTGATTGTTGACGTCGGGGCGCCCGACTACGAGATGCGTCTGGCGATTTTGCGAAACGCCTGCGTCGACCGTGCGCTGACGTTCAGCGACGGCGTTCTGGAAGAAACCGCGCGACTGCCATTCGTGAATGTGCGCGAACTGAAGGGTGCGCTTAATCGGCTGTCCGCATTTCAGCAACTCGAAGCGCCCACCATTACGGCGCAGGACGTGCGTGCCGTGCTTGGCGAACAGGCACGCGTCGTGCAGAGCGAGCGCGGGCTGGCGGGATCGGTCGCCCCCATCGAGTCGGGTTCCGAATACGAAGGCTTCCTCGCCGATGTGCTGCAGGAGGTCGAGACGCGGGTTGAGCAGTGGCGGGTCTATCTCGGTGAAGCCTGCGCATTCTGGCGTTCAGAAGGCTACGCCACCGCCGTGCTTGAACGCGCGATGGGGCTGCCCAGCGCTCCCGAAGTGAACGGACTGTTGGCCACGTTCGGGGCCGCGATCGAGCACCTGCGCCAGGTCGAGTCGCAGGCCCTGGCCTTGGATCCGTCGCTGCGCGGACACCCGGCATTCCGGAATCCCGAGTCGGTTGCCGAAGCGCAACGGTTGCTTGATCGCGCAGTTGCGTCGGTGCTCCCGCTCCCCGCGCCACTGCCCGTGTTCACGCGCGCAGCGATCGAAACGGGAACGGCCAATCAACTCACGCTGAAGGCGTTTGACGCGGTGCTCGAACATCCGGGGCAGCGATACAATCCGCTGTTCGTGCACGGACCGAGCGGGGTGGGCAAAACGCACGTGGCCCATGCCTTGGGCAACGCCGTGCGCGCTGCGTGGCCGCGCAAAGCGGTGGCGTGCGTGAGCGCGTCGGGCTTCGTCGAGGAATTGGTGGGGGCAATGCAGGAAGGGGCGGTTGAGCGCTGGCGTGCCCGCTATCGGTCGGCCGACGTGCTCATTCTTGACGATGTCCATCACCTCGCGGATAAGGAACGCACGCAGGAAGAGTTGTTCAATCTGTTCAATCATTTGTATGATCGCGGCAGCCAGATCGTCCTCACCAGCGATCGCGCGCCCCGCGACATCGCAGGGCTCGCGGATCGTTTGCGTTCGCGATTCGAAGGCGGTCTGGTTGCCACGCTGCAGGTGCCCGATCGCGCGTTGCGTGAACGACTGGTGCATCGATGGCTGCTCGAGGCGGGCCACGAACCCGGGCAGGCACTGGTCGCAGTGCTGGCCGATCGCGACGCACGGAGTGTGCGGGAGGTGGTCGGTCTGCTCACGCGACTTCTGGCCGCCGCCGATCTCGCGGGCGGTCCGCTCACGCTTGAGTTGGCGCATCGGGAATTGGGCATCGCGCGCACGGACACGGCCGTCTCCACCGCCCGCTCGCCAGGCGCGGGCGCGATCGATGACTTCTTTCTCGATCGGGAGAAAGTGATCTGGGACTGGCCCGATCTTGCCGGCCGACTGATGGAGGAATACCGCTGATGGCCATTCGCGGAAACCTCTCCGAAGCAAGTCTCGCCGATGTGCTGCAACTGTTGGCACTCGGACAGAAAACCGGATGCCTGAGCGTGGCGCGTGACGGCAGCTTCGGGACCGTGCACTTCGTGCGTGGGCGCATCGTCCACGCGGCGATCGTCAATCGCCGCGACCGCCTCGGTGATCGCCTCGTTCGGAGTGGCGCGCTGTCGGCGGAAGGACTCGCGCGTGCCATCGACCTTGTCGCGCCCGCAGACGATCGTGAGCTCGCGGTGGGTCTCCTGGCACGGGAACTCGTCGCGCACGACGTATTGATGGTGCAGTATCGCGCGCAGGTGGAAGAAGCGGCGTATCACCTGTTTGCCTGGAATACGGGCACGTTCACGTTCGAGCCCGAAACCCATTCCACCGACAGCGAGCCCCTGTTGTCGGTTAGCGCGGATACCTTGCTGCTGGAGGGCGCGCGTCGCGTTGATGAATGGACGCTGATCGCGAAGAAGATCCCCACGCTCGATCTCATCTTCGAGCTGGATACGAAGCGCCTCGCGCAGAGCGACGTGGCGCTGAGCACGACGCAGCAACGGCTGGTGCTGATGCTGGACGGCGCCACCGACGTGCTGGCACTGGTGGAACGATCGGGCATTGACGAGTTCGAAGTGGGTAAAGCGCTGTTTGGCCTCATTACAGCGGGATTTGCGCAGCGCGTCGGGCGCAGCGCGGCGCGGCGTCAGCCGCCACCGGAGAGTCGTGTCGCTGAGCATCGCAATCTGGGCGTCGCGTTCTATCGCACCGGCATGCTCGACGAGGCGCAGCGGGAGTTTCGTCGCGTGCTCGATTTGCGAGACACCGACGGGGCCGCGCGATTCTTTCTGGGTCTCGTGTACCTGCGACGCAGCGAATGGCAGGAGGCGATCGACACGCTGCAGCAAGTGGCGCAGGCGATCGATGCCCCGGCCGCGGTTTTTCACAATCTCGCGTACGCCTTCGAACAGCTGGGCAGACTCGACGATGCGCAGTCCGCCTTGCGCAGCGCAGCGACCCGATCGTCAACGACCGATCCGCGTATTGCGCTCTCGGAAGCCGTGATTGCGTTGCGCTGCGGCGATCTGCCGCAGGCGGAGGAGCGGCTGACGGCGTCGCGTGCCGGGTGGGGTTCCCGGCAGCCCACGGCCGCGTGGTATCATGCGGCCGGCCTTGCTGCCGCGCTGGCGGGCGATGCCACGAAGGCGATCGCCACGTTGGATGAAGGTCTCGCGCTGCATCCGCATGCCGCGGCGCTGCACAACAATCTGGCAGTCGTTCACGAACGGAGGGGCAGCTACGAACTGGCCGCGCGCACGCTGGAACACGCGCTCCTCGAAGATGCCAACCGCGCCCACCTGCACAAAAACCTGGGCGATTACCTGTATCGGGCGCAGCGTTACGACGAGGCATTCGAATCGCTCACCCGCGTCGTGCGACTCGATTCGGCACATGGGGCGGATGTGTATCTGAAGCTGGGCAATATCCACTATCGTCGCGGCGTGATGGACGATGCCCGTGTGGCCTGGGAACGCGCGTTGGAGATCGAACCGAACAATCGGATCGTGCACGCCAACCTTGAAGCCCTGCGTCGCGCCGATCCGACGGGGAGTCCCGACGTGATGGTTGATGCCGCGCTCGCCGGATACACGGGATGACGGGTCGATGCGCCGTACACGGGCTTCGCGCCACGTGACTCGGATTACCGTGAACGTCGCGGACTACGCGGTAGGTGCCGGCCGGCTGATGTTGGTCACGGTGGGGTTGGGATCGTGTGTGGGGATTGCACTCTACGCGCGCTCGGCGCGCGTAGGCGGTCTCGCCCACGTGCTGCTGCCCAACGTGAACCTGTCAACCGCCCAGGAATCACCCGGGAAGTATCCTGCGACGGCAATTCCCGCGATGGTACGACGCATGCGCGAACTGGGCGCCCGAGAGGAGATCGAGGCCCGGCTGATTGGCGGAGCCAGCATGTTCGCGCCGCTGTTGGCGCCGGGCGCGATGTCCCTTGGTGCGCGCAACGTGGCGGCGGCGCATGCGGCATGTGCTGCCGCCGATATCCCCGTGGTGGGGCAGGACATCATGGGCACGCACGGCAGGACCGTGTATTTCGACGTCGCGGCCGGTGAGCTCCTCGTGCGTTCTATCGGGCAAGGCGATGTACGTCTCTGAACGCGTCGGGGCACACGTGAAGCGCCCGCGGGTGCTGGTGGTTGATGACAGTGCGTTCATGCGGCGACTCGTTTCTGACGTCATTCATGAGTGTGGCGAGTTTGATGTCGTGGGCACCGCTCGCGATGGGTTGCATGCCGTGCATCAAGTGCATGCCCTCGATCCCGACATCGTGACGCTCGACGTGGACATGCCCGGCCAGAATGGGCTGGAGGCGCTTCGGCAGATCATGCGCGAAGCACCACGACCGGTTGTGATGCTGAGCGCCGGCGGCGCAGACGGCGGCATCGATGACACATTGTGCGCGCTGGAACTCGGCGCCGTGGAGTTCGTCCGGAAGCCGTCAGGGGCAATCAGTCTCGATCTGGACGAGGTGCGGGGGCATCTGCTGGACGCACTGCGGGCGGCGGCGTGTGCGAATCGCCAACCGGTGGTCGCCCCGCACCGCGTCACCGCGGCACGGGCCGCCGCTCCGCATACCGCGCGAACACACAACGTGGGCCTTCGCTGCGCCACGCAGGTGGTCTGTGTTGCCGCATCGACCGGCGGCCCAGAAGCGCTCGCGCACATCCTGCCGGCGCTGCCGCGATTCGCCCATACGGCCGTGCTGATCGCCCAACACATGCCCGCAGGCTTTACGCGCAGCTTGGCGAAGCGGCTCGATGCGCGCGCCGAACTGTCGGTGTGCGAAGCCGAGCACAACACGCCCCTGTTGGCCGGGCACGTGTATCTCGCCCCCGGCGGCGTTCACCTGCGGGTCGGTCACGTCGACGGGACCATCTGTTGTCTCCTCGACACGTCTCCCACGCTGTGGGGCGTGCGACCCGCCGCCGATCACCTGTTCATGTCGGCCGCCTTGGTCTTCGGTTCGGCCTGTATCGGTGTGGTGCTCACCGGCATGGGATGTGATGGTGCCGCCGGGCTCCTGGCAGTTCGGCGCGTCGGCGGACGCGGCATTGTGCAAGATGCCGCCACGTCGGTGATCGCCGGGATGCCGACGGCCGCGCTGCAACATGCCGGCGCCGAGCACGTGGTTCCGCTGGATCGTATTGCGCACGTCCTTGACGGTCTCGTTCATGCGCCTTCAGGCGCGGAGTGGCTCGCATGACTGTACCACGCTTCCGATCCACCGCGACGTTTACCATGCGGCAACGGCACGTCGCTCCGGTGGTCGACCGCACGACATTCGTGATCTTTTCCCTTGGTGGCCAGCGGTTTGCGGCGTCTGCCGAATCGGTCGAACGGGTGCTCCGCAACGCCTCCGCCGATGCGAACGGTCCGGCAACGCTCGAACACCGCGGACAGCAGGTCCCGGTGATCGACCTGCGTGACGCGCTGCGGCCGGCGTTGCGGGATGCTCTCGCGACGAGCGGCGTCCCGTCACGCGTGGCCTCGATGGCGCCCGGTCAACGCACGCTCGTGTTTTCGGTTCAGGACCAGTGGGTTGCCGCTACGGTCGATGCGGTGTACGAAGTGGCGACGATCGATGCCGCGCTCGTGCAGCCCGTTGCGGCGAGCGCACCGAATGGCGACGCGCCACCGCGTCTGGCTGTGCGCGGACAGTTTTCACGACACGATCAGGTGGTGTTGGTGCTGGACATGACGCGGGTCGTGCGTGCAGTGTATGAGGGGACACCAGGCGCCGCCGACGGTCTTCAACCCGTCGCGTCCGCGTCGGGCCCGTGACCGTTCGTCTTCATCCACTCACCGATTTTGTGACCACGCCCGGTGCCGCCGTTCCCGACATCACGCTCACCGACGGTCGCGCATTGATCGAGCGCTATGTCGGGCTTGCCGGCGAACTCGCGTCGAATCCTCCGCCGTCGGAACGTGATCGCGTCAAGCAGAACATCATTGCGCTGTTTCGCGATGCCGATACGGCGCTCGCTGAATACGCCGCGTTCAAGGAGTCGGTCAAGTCGCTGGTTGGTCAGTGGAAGCAATTGAACGGGACGCCCGCGTCATCATCTTCGGTCGCGCCGGTGTCGATGTCATCGGTCGCGACACCGGTTACAAACCGTCCCACCGTGTCCGTCAGGGTCGATCACCTGGGCGCATCGACCTTCATCGACAAAGGCTGGTCGCGCCTTTCGCTGGGTGATGCGCCTGGTGCGGAGACCGCGTTGCGCCGCGCCCTCGACATGACACCGGGTGACAGCGAGGCCGAAACACTGTTGGGCTGGGCGCAAATGCTGCAAGCACAGTATGACCTGGCGTTATTGACCTTTCACACCGTGTTGCTGCGGGATCCGCAACAGGCACTGGCACGCACCAACGTCGGATATATCTGTCTCCGCAAACAGCTTTACGACGAGGCGATCGAGCATTTGTCGAGTGCGATTCGGCTTGACAGCGACAAGAAAGCGACCCTGCACGCGCATCTGTATCT
>JANOKE010000414.1:0-1051 GCA_031419135.1 Gemmatimonadaceae bacterium | reverse complement strand
AGGCATGGGTCCGCAAGTATTTCGGTACCATCCCGCGCAATACCGATGCACCTGTCCGACCAACCGTCCCGATGGTCACGCTGGCCAAGGACACCATTCTGGTGCTGGAAGACCGCGTCCAACTGCCGCGCCTGTACTATGCGTGGCACGGCGCGAAGGCGATGAGCGTTGACGAACCTGCCATCGATGCGCTCTCACAGATTCTCGCGGGCGGCAAGAGTTCGCGACTCTATCGAACGCTGGTATACGAGAAGCAGATCGCGCAGGACGTCAGTATGGGCAACGACGCCAACAAGCTCGACGGCATGATTCTGCTCACCAGCACCGCCAAGCCCGGCGTGCATCCGCGACAGCTCGCGACGGAACTGGATGCCGCGATACGCGATGTTGCCGCGAACGGGATTACCGAACGCGAGCTCACGCGCGTCAAGAACGGCGTGCGCGCCTCACTCCTGGATGAACTCTCTTCCGTGCTGGGCAAGGCCGATCGACTGAACTACTACAACTATTTTGTCGGTACGCCGGAGTACATCGAACAGGACCTCGCGCGCTACGAACGCCTGACAGTGGCCGACGTGCAGCGGGCGGCACGGCAGTTTGTTGCCGGCCAACCGAAAATCATCCTTACCGTCGTGCCGGAAGGCAAGAAAGAACTCGCATTCACCGCCGGAGGAACCAACTGATGCCATGGCGCATGCATTCGGTCTTTGCGGCACTGCTGTTGCTCGTCACACCGCTCGCGCTCGCGGCGCAGGCCAAGCCGGCGTCCACCACACGGCCGGTGCTGAGGGCCCCCACGCCACTCACCCTTCCCGCTATCACTGAACGCAGGCTGCCCAACGGTCTTCGTCTGGTGATTGTCGAACAACACGAACTGCCGATCGTGGATGTATCGCTGGTTGTTCGCACAGGATCGGAAGCCGATCCCCCGGGGAAGGCAGGCCTCGCAACGCTGACCGCCAATCTGCTCGATGAAGGCGCCGGGACACGCGATGCGCTCGGCATCGCCGAGCAGATCGGCTATCTGGCCGTTCGCCTCGGCACCGGCGCC
>JANOKE010000413.1:0-8336 GCA_031419135.1 Gemmatimonadaceae bacterium | reverse complement strand
GCGTGATCTTCCCTTGCTCGCCGGCAGCAATCCCGATTTCCATATCCGGCGCATTCTCAAGACGCGCGCGGGTCTGGCGAAGAATCTCTTCGGCGCCAAGTCCCGTTGCGCACATGATGCAAATGTAGCCAAAGCGTTCGGTGTATTCGCGATTGGCGTTGGCCATCGCAACCCGCACGTCGCTCGCTCCGCTGGCCACGAGCACCTGTTCGGTGGCCGACCATGAGCGGGACTGGTCTGTCGTGTCCGCTTGCGCACGCTGCTCGCCGAGTTGTGGATGATGCGCAAATGCTTCAAGCCAGTCGTCCTGACCGAGCGAATACCACACGTCGTTGGCCGCGGCCAGCAGTCGGTCATGAGAGCGGAACGGACGTTCTGCCAGCATGCCTCGCACCCAGGCCCGCGCGCCGCAACACGATTGAAGCAGCACGTGAGCCTGCTCCGCAGGCATTGCATCCAGCTCGGCGATGGTCATCACGGTCGCGTGTCAGCCGTTGGCCAGCCGACCGTATACGCGAAGCCGCGCCACGCCACCATCCGGGAAGATGTTGAGGCGCACGTGCGTGGCGTTGTCGCGGGCGAGTTCATTGTTCCAGCGAAAGCGTGCGTGTGGCTGCAACGCCGTATCCGGCAACAGCGAGTGCCACTCCTGTCGCGCCTCGATGAAGTCGGTGCCGTCTTCCACGTTGCAGCACTCGAGCGTGCAACTCCCCGGCGCGTTGCCACGGTAATGATCGGTGTCGAGCTCCACGCGCTCGATTGCGCCACGCCGCGCGAGCCGCACAATGGTCCACTCGTGTCCTGGACCACGACGGCGCCTGGTTTCCCAGCCGTCACCCATGTGCGTTGAACGGCCGGGCATGATGAGGTGTTGCCGATGACCGTAATGCATGTCGCTGCACGCCACCACGTAGCCACCGTGTTCGACGGCCGCCAGGTCCAACAATGCGCCGGGCTGCAGAATATCATCGCTTGCCAGCACATCGCCGTGCACGCGGAGTCGGGCAACGCCACCGTCGGGAAAGATGGTAAGCCGGAGATGCGTGACCCGTTCGGTGGTGCCATCGATGGCGAAGTGATTGCCGCTGTCCCCGACGAGCGGTGCACGCGGCAGCAGCACTTTCCAGCGCGTGTCGTTGCTTATGAGCGCGCTCACAGACGGTGTGCCGCGCACGGCGCACCCCTCGATGCTGGCCGATTCGGGATAGTTGCCGGTGAAGAAAGCCGTGTCGATCACCACACCGCGCACAATTCCCGGCGCACCAAGCCGGATAATGGCCCAGTCATCGCCCGGTTCGCGACGGCGTCGTGTTTCCCACCCGTCCATCCATTTGCCGCGCTCGGTGTACACGCCCTCGCGCCACTCGGGCGTCGACGCCTTCACCAGTGCCTCCTTTGGCGCAAAGAACTCGTCGTTCGCGGCCAACACAGCGCCGCCCAATCGTTCGGCGGCCAGGTCAATCAGCGCAGTGAAGTCGTGCATGGGCGTAGAGGGGATCAGGGAACGAGCAGTGCGCCACACGGGGCAGGAAAGGCGCCGTCGCGAAACGCGAGGCGACCTCCTACGAAGGTGGCTTTCACGACACCGCGCAAGCGGTAGCCGGCGTACGGCGTGATGGGATGCCGGTGCTCAAGCCGCGCAGGATTCACGACAAAGTCGGCCTCGGGATCCCACACCACCAGATCGGCGTCACAGCCAGCGGCAATGCGCCCCTTCCGTTCATCGAGTCCTACCAGTCGCGCGGGTGCTGCACACATCCAGCGAGCCACATGGGCCGGTGAAAAACCGCGTTCGCGCGCCGCGGTCCACACGGCCGACAGCCCGAGTTGCAGTGAGGCGATACCTCCCCACGCCTTGAAGAAGTCGCCACCGCTGGCTTTCATCGCCGGCGGACAGGGGGAATGATCCGAGACAATCATGTCGATCGCACCGTCCGCGAGGGCGCCCCACAGCGCCTCGCGGTCTGTTTTGTCGCGAATTGGCGGCGCGCACTTGTATTCCGTTGCGCCATCCGGAATGTCTGACGACGCCCAGGTGAGGTAGTGTGGACAGGTTTCGGCCGTGATGCGTTGTCCGCGCTGTCGTGCGGCGCGAATGGTCTGGAGCCCCAGCGCCGAAGAGAGATGCACGATGTGAATTGGCACCGGACACCAGGCGGCCAACCGCAGCAGCATATCGATTGCCGCCTGCTCGGCGACTGCCGGTCGTGACGCGAGATACGCCGTGTAGTCGCCGCGCTCCCCGGACGGGGCGCTACGAATGAATGTCGGATGTTCGGCGTGCACCATGAGCGGCAGCCCGAGTTTGGCAAGCACGGGAAACGCCGCTCGCAAGTCGTCTTCGCTGACGGACGGAAACTCGTTTACACCCGATGGCACGAGAAAGGCCTTGAACGCGAATACGCCGGCGCGCGCGAGGGGTGCGAGTTCACTTACGTTGCCCGGAATGACACCGCCAAGAAAGCCGACGTTCACCTGGCACTGTCCACTCGCCGCCGCGCGCTTGGTGTCGAGCGCCGCCACCGACGTTGTGGCCGGGATCGCGTTGAGCGGCATGTCGAGCACCGTGGTGACGCCGCCGGCAGCGGCTGCGCGCGTGGCCGAGGCAAACCCCTCCCAATCCGCGCGTCCGGGCTCATTGATGTGCACGTGGCTGTCCACCAATCCGGCCATCACGAGGCATTCGCCCGCATCATGAAGCGATGCCCCGACTGGTACGTCGTTCCAGTCACTCACGCGTTCGATGGTTGTGCCGTTCACATGCACCGTGGCCGGGCGCACGGCGCCGGGAAGCACCACGGCGCGCGAGCGGATCACGAATGGCGGGTCGTTTGGCAACGCGTTCAGCTGTTCTCGCTCCAGAATCTGCGCACAAGATTCTCTGTCACGCGAAGCCGGTAGTTGGCGGTGGAACGCAGGTCATCGATAGGGTGAATTTCAGAGCGCAGGGCCGCGGCCGCGTCGTCGATCGTGCCACCGGTCGCCAACACGTGCTCTGTGGCCCGGAGCCGAATCACGGTTGGAGCCACGCTGCCTACCGCAATGCGAGGGCTCGGGCCGCCAACGGCGGCGACCACCACCTTCGAGATGGCCAGCGCCGCACGCGTGCCCACTTTGCGAAACCACTGCCGCCCACGCACGCGCGGCACCTCGATGGCCACGATCAATTCATCGGCACGCATGACGGTAGTCCGATAGCCCGAATAGAACGACGTGAACGGCACGCGGCGTTCGCCCTCCGCACTCTGCAACAGCACTTCGGCCTCGGCCACCGCAAGCACCGGCAGCGTATCGCCCGCGGGCGACGCGTTGGCAACGTTGCCACCAATCGTGCCGCGGTTCTGAATCTGCGGGCCGCCCACCTGTCGCGCGGCGTCGATCAGCACTGGCAATCGTTCGTGCACGACGGGCGACGACATGAGCATCGCGTACGTGGCCAATGCGCCGATAACGAGGCGGTCGTCGCGAATGCTGATGTGGCGCAACTCGTCGAGGGGCCAGATGTCCAGATAGCGGCGCGCGGCCAGCGTGCCGAAGTTGAGGGCCACGTACACGTCGGTGGCGCCAGCGATCACCACGCGCGATTCGTCGCGCAACGATTGCAAGGCATCGTGCAGCGACGACGCGCGACGCAGGTCGAAATCGGTGACCGCGGCCTTCATTCCGCCACGGCCCCGCCAACGCGCGACGCCGCGAGCACCGCGCGATAAATGGCCGCGTAGCCCGTGCACCGACAGAGATTACCTGCCAACCCCACCTGCATCTCCCCGAGCGTGGGATTGGCCTTGAGCACGCTCGCGGCCACCACCATGCCTGGCGTGCAGATCCCGCACTGCGCGCCCACCTGGTCCATGAAACTCTGTTGTAACGGCAAGGCGTGCGGCAACCCTTCGATCGTGGTCACCGACGCGTTCTCCACCTGCGCGAAGGGCATGAGGCACGACACGACTGGCGCGCCGTCTACCAACACCGTGCAAGCGCCACACTCGCCTTCGCCGCATCCTTCCTTGGTGCCCGTGAGTCCGCACTCCTCGCGGAGCACGTCCAGCAGGCGCGTCATGGGATGGGCGGTGACGTCGGTCACCGTCGCATTCAGAGTGAAGCGCACGCGATCAACATTTCGGGAGTGGCCGGAATGTCGCGAACATCGACGCCGAGGTGGCGGAGTGCATTGACGACAGCCGGTGCCGGTCCATCCATCGGGAGCTCTCCCAGTCCTTTGGCTCCGAATGGTCCGCCTTCGTAGTGATTCTCGAGCATCACCACGTCGAGTTCTGGCGTATCGAGCGTGGTTGGAATGCAGTAGTTGGTGAGCGTTGCGTTGGCCATAGCGCCGTCACGCATGACCACGCGCTCGAGCAGGGCGTAGCCCAGTCCCTGCACGGTGCCGCCTTCGATCTGCCCCTGGGCGAGCGCGGGGTGAATTGGGCGACCGAACTCCTGCACGGCGGTGACCTTGATCGGGCGCACCTCGAACGTGTCGCGATCCAGTTCCACCTCCGCCACATCGCATCCCCACGAGTACGTCGCGTACGCGTCACCCACGTAGTGGTCCTCGTCCCAACGCATCCAGTCGGGGGGGATGTGCTGCTTCACCACCGACACCGTGCCGTATTGCGCGTAGTACTCGGCCGGAGTCAGCGCACCGAGCTGCCGTTTCATGTCGTGCGCACACCGTTCGAGAATCTTGCCCACTACCATGCAGGTGCGCGAGGCAACTGTCGGTCCGCTGTCGGCAACGAGACTTGTGTCAGGCTGCGCAACTTCGACGTGTTCGTACGGGATTTCCAGCGCGTCGGCCACGATCTGCGCATGCATTGTGCGCGTGCCCTGACCAATTTCCGTGCTCGCGACCAGGATTCGCACGCCATTGGGCGTGAGGTCCAGTCGCGCTTTCGACGCCAGCCGCGTTTCGCCGTCGCCGGTGAAGCCTGCGCCGTGAAAGAACAGCGCCAGGCCGATACCGCGATTCGTGCCGCGCAACGCGTCACGCCTGCGGCGAAAGTCCGTGCGTCGCACCGCTTCCTCGAGCACCTGAAGCGCGCTGGCGTCTGCGCGCAGTAGCTGACCCGTGGCCGTGGTATCGCCGGGGCACAAGGCATTCCGTTCGCGCAGGGTCACGCAGTCGAGGCCCAGCTGTTCGGCGATGCGGTCCATGTGGACTTCCACGGCGAACTCCGTTTGCGGTGCGCCGAATCCGCGAAACGCGCCGTTGGGTGGCGTGTTCGTAAACACCACGCGTCCGTTGACGCGCGTATTCTCGCAGCGGTACGGGCCGGCCGCATGCAGGCACCCGCGCGATAACACGACGGGGCTCAACGTCACGTAGGCGCCGCCGTCCATGAGCACGTCGATATCCATGGCCACCAATCGCCCATCGTGCGTGAGTCCCGTGCGGTGTCGCACGATAGAGGGGTGGCGCTTGGTGGTCGCGATCATGTCCTCGACGCGATCGTAGACGATCTTGACCGGGCGTCCGGATTTGAGCGCCAACAGTGCCGCATGCCCCGCCAGGATCGACGGATACTCTTCCTTGCCGCCAAAGCCGCCTCCGGTTTCCGCCTGCACAACGCGAACGTGTGCGTCGGTACCCAGGAGGCTCCTGAGCGCTTTGAGCACATAGAACGGGCACTGGAGCGAACCGTACACGGCCACGCCTCCGTGCTCCGGAACGGCGACGACGCCATTGGGTTCGATGTACAGATGCTCCTGATGGCCTGTGCGATACGTGCCTTCCACGACGATGTCTGCACCGGAGATTGCCCGTTCGACGTCGCCCTTTTCAATCACGACCGACTTGAACAGTGTCGTGCTCTGTGCGGGATCATACACGGGCTCGCTCGCGTCGTACGTGATGACGACGTTGGCAGCCCGTAGCGTGTCGCGGTTCTCGTGCGCCAGCAGCAACAGCGGTTCGGCCACGTGTCGCACCTCGCGTTCCACGAGATACGGCTGATCGTCCGCGATAAGCGAGACCACATTGCGGTTCGGAATGTCGCGAAAATCAACGACCGTGAAACCGTTGGTGTCGAAGTCGAGGCGCACCGACCGCACGCGACCACAGGGAATCGTGGCTCGTATCGTTCGCCCATAGAGCAGTCCAGGAAAGGCCAGGTCGTCGGCGTAGAGGGCGGCACCGGTGGCCTTGCCGATGCCATCCTTCCGCGAAACGCTGTGGCCGACTGCTGCGCCAAGTGACGTCATGGCCTGCGCAGCCTTGCTGCGTTGGAAGGTTACTCAGGTGCGCGAGATCGCCGCACCCCAACCGGATGACTTCCGCTTGAGATACTCCATCTCTCGACGTTCGGCAACCTGGAGATGCGCATCCTTCGGCCCCCGGCGGGCGTCCCGTCGCGACACAGCACGTGTCGGGGTTTTGCCTGATTGCGCTCGCGCCGAAATTGTGCAATAATACTCTCGCAGAGTGAGGGCGGTGCCTCCACGATGCCTCAAGCGGATCGGATTGAAACTCCGGTTCCTCCAGCGATAAGGGGGGCGCCGGGCAGCTGCCGGGCGCTTCTCGTTTTCAGGACTCCCGCGGGCCGCTATTTCTTCTCGGGCCGGCGATCACGGCGAGACACGGAGACCTTGCGACGCGCTGCTTGACCCTCAGTCGCTCGCGGTCGCGCGCCGAACCCGGCCAAGTGAGCCACCACGCCATTCGACCATCGAGGTAGCGTGCGGCGGAACGTGCGCTCCCCTCGGAGGACGCGGAGTTGGCTGGCTGCCGTGCGCCGGACAGTTCTGTGCTCCCACTTGCGATCAACAGCACGAGTCTCGCCCAGCCCTCGGTTCATCCACCTGAAGAGTCCAGGTACGTTGGCCGAGCAGATGAAACGCCTGACATTTCGTGGCCGTAAGGGTTGAGTCGAGGAGTCTGTGCACGCCGCTCACCAGGGAGAATCTTGCGAACGAAGCGACTCCTGGTTGTCGTGATGGCGGTCATTGTATGGAGCTCCGTCACCGCGTACGGAGCGCTTAACGGCTGGTGGCTCACACCGGTCGCTCCCGAGGGGGACGCGCGGGCGTTCATGGACGCTGCGATTGCCATGGGTAACAAGCAGAGCCGAGGGAATATCGCACTCGTTCTCGTGCGTAATGGCGTGGTGTATGACGAACACTTCGCGCCATCTGTTGATAGCGTTGATCGGGAAACGCGCTTTCCGCTGGCGTCCATGAGCAAGTGGTTTACCGCCTACGGCGTGATGCAACTGGTCCAGGCAGGCACAATTGATCTTGATGCACCGGCATCGACCTATCTCAGGCAATGGCAATTGCCGGTGGGGCAATTCGACAATCGTCGAGTCACGGTGCGCAGGCTTTTGTCACACACCGCGGGCCTCACTGATGGACTGGGCTTTGGCGACTACCAGCCTGATGAGACCCTGCCGTCCGTAGCTGCGTCGTTGCGGCAACCGCGAGCGTCGTCAGGCACCGCTGCCAAGATCGCTGTGGGGAGTGAGCCAGGGAGCGCCTTTCAATATTCCGGCGGCGGCTATTTGCTGGTAGAAGCCATCGTCGAAGACATCACCGGTATGCGTTTCGCCGAATGGATGCAGAAAGCGGTCCTGCGCCCGATCGGAATGCATCGCTCGACATACGAGTACATCGGCCGTCTGGACAACGCGTCCAAGTCGTACGATGCCAACGGGACACTCGCGACGTCGTATCAGTATGCGGCGGCCGCCGCCACCGGACTGTCCGCATCGGCGAGCGATCTGATTTCGTTTGCCCAGGCGCAGTTGCATGCCAACCGCGGAGGCGCGGCGCTGTTGAGTCGCGCGAACGTCGACAGTATGCGCCAACCGCTCGGACGCAAACTTGGTCTCGATATGTGGGGGATCGGCGTGATGCTTTACGCACCAACGGCGAGCGGAGATTATGTCTTTGGCCACGATGGCGCGAATGCACCGGCCATCAACACGACCTTGCGGATTAATCCGGACAACGGCGACGCCATCATTGTGCTGGTCACCGGGAATCCCGCATTGGCCTCGTTGATTGGCTACGAGTGGACTCTCTGGCAAACTGGCGCTCCGGATTTCTTGATGCTGGGCAGAGCGCTTAGATCTGCGATCATGCCTTTTATCGTGGGACTAGTGTTCATTGCGGTGATGTGTGTGCTATTCTGGGTGAGACAGCGACGTATGGTGCGAGTGTCCACGGAGTCGCGCACCGCCTGACGCGTCGCGAGTCGTGAAGCAAGCACGACGCGTTACTCAGGCGACGTTCACTTCCGTTTGACCTCGCGATATCCGGCGGGTGGCGCTGCCATCGACCACTCTTTCTACATTGCGCTACAAAGGACTTTGTGCTAGATTCGTGATCCTCGAATC
>JANOKE010000412.1:0-1395 GCA_031419135.1 Gemmatimonadaceae bacterium | reverse complement strand
TTGGGGTTGCTGGAGTACCCCACCAGGTCGCCAAGGTGATACGTCGCGTCGGTGTCGCCGCGCGCATCGATGTTGGCCAGTACCGCGTTGAGCGCGTGGAGATTCGCGTGGATATCCGAGATCAGCGCGTAACGCATTTTGCTCGCACTGGCGTCTTCCCTACTTGAATATGTTCAGCAACGAGCCGACGAATCCGGAGTGTTCCGCATTGCCAGCGGCAAGGATCTCGAGCTCACCCTTGTCCAACCAAACGCCGCCACACTTCGGGCATACATCTATCGTCACATGGCTGCGGTCCGTGGCCTCGAGCGTCGCGCCATCTCGCGGGCACTTGTTGCGTTCGGCCGCAATCCCCGCAGCACGATCCGCGTCGGCCTTCTGTCGCAATGCCTTGCGAAGATCCGCGTCGACACGCGCAAAATACTCGTCTTCGTTCCTGCTGGGCTTGGATTCGATTGACATCGATACGGGGGTTCGGGAAAGGAAGAACGCCGACGAGGGAGCGTATACCTTGCACCCTCCCCCGTCGGCCATCAGCAACATCACATCACAGTTATCATCAGATCCTGCAACGCCTTCTTGAGCAGGTCTACCTTCTTCGGGTCGCAGCCGCGGTCGCTGTCAACCTGCGCGCTGAGTCTGGCGAGCGCCGCGGTGCGCTGAGCGCCCACCGCCTTCTCCGCACTTGAAATCGACGCGCGGATTTCTCCGATGCGCACGGCGTTTACACACCCTTTCCGCTCGAGCTGATCGGTAAACGCCTTGGCCAACGCAAAACTGGCCGGCCACTCGATTTTTGGTTGACCCTGCGCGTTCAGCTGGCTCCACTTCACCGTCTTCGCGGCGTCGATCTCGTTTTGCGAGATGTACTGACTGGGCACCAACTCGGCCACATCCAGTCCGCGAGAAATCTCCGAGCTCACGATGCTGCCGTTGTACCAGTACACCGACCACGAGCCGCCACTGGCCATGCGCGTCGCATCCACCGGTCCACGATCGAATGACGCGATTTCCTTGGGGTTGGCCGCGTCGGTCCAATCGAACACGGAGATGCCACCCTGATACCACGACTGCACCATCACGTCGCGTCCCGGAATCGGGATGAGCGAGCCGTTGTGGGCCACGCAGTTTTCGTTCGACGTCTGGTACGTTGGAATCTTGTAGTAGCTCTTGAATACCAGCTTTCGGTTCACGATGGCGAAGATCGCGTTGGCGCCCCACTCCGGCTTGTCACCAGCGCGACACTTGGGCCCTCCGCCACCGCCCCATTCGTCCGAGAACAGCATCTGCGTGCCATCGTTGTTGAACGTGGCCGAATGCCAGTACGCAAAGTTCGAGTCGGCCGCAGCATCGAGACGCACTGGGTTCACCGGATCACTGATGTCGAGCAGCAAT
>JANOKE010000411.1:0-12542 GCA_031419135.1 Gemmatimonadaceae bacterium | reverse complement strand
GACGCCGTCGGCGGTTTCGAATCGGAGCGACTTGGTTTGATTTCCGCCGCCCGTTTGGGTGAGCGTCAGGCCGCCGTTGTACGTGGCGAGATTCAATACCGGAACGCGAATCGGCGTGGACCACAATGATCGATAGGTACTGCCCACCAGCCAGCGATGCATGGCGCCGGCGCTGTAGCGCGTGCTGGCGGCGACGGTGACGCTCTCGGGCACCGCCGACGACGACCCGTGAATCATGGACGACGGACGCATCACCGTTTGGGCCACTATCGTGCGACCTGGCGTCGCGAGCGACAGCATCAGCACGGCGCCGGCACGCGCGGATGTCGGATGACGCATTCACGGCAACCGGTAGAGCGTAATGCTTGCCGACGCTTTAGCCGCTTCGTCACTCACGATCAACAGGTGGTCTCTCGTTACGGCAATCCCTTCGGGCTGCTCGTGGTGTTCGGCAAGCGCGCGCGCGAACACCGCCGCACCGGTGGGTGTGATGGCAATAAGTGCCCGCTCCTTCGACGCCACCAGCACGTAGTTCCCCGTTGACGGATCGACCGTGATGTCGGAGATCTGCAGACTGGTCCACGGGTTCTCGCCACGCACGTCGATCACCGGAACCATCAACCGGGACAGTCGGCCGACACTGTCAGCCTTCAGACTCCATCGATAGATGACAATGGCATTGCGATCGCGCTTCTCATGGATGTTCTTGCACGCCAGCAACAGCGCATTCAAAGTGGAGTCGAACGCCACGCCTTCGAATTCGCACATCTCTTTCAAGCCGGTGTCGTGCTTTCGGTAATCCACGTGCGCATCATTGGCGCCTTCCCGGAACTCATACAACGTGCCGTTGCTGGCCAGCAGCCAGATCATATCATGTGCGGTCGTGATGCCTTCGAAGTCGGCCGTCACGGCACCTGTGCCGATAGAGAATCGCTTCAGCAGCACACCCCGCCGATAGTCCACCTCCCACACCTGTCCGTTCTCGTCGCCGTGCACGAGAAGTCGGCCATCGCGCGTCAGCGCCAGACCTGATATCTCGCGGAGTATTTTGGGGAGCACCCACCGGGCAAGCGGCGTGTCGGGGTCGGCCGCAGAATCCGCGTTGCTCAACGCATCCTTCAGGCGTGTCTCACGCGCGATCGCCGTAGCACTCCCGAGGATCGCCGCTACCGCGTCATCGGGGGAGGAGCGACACGCCGATCCCGCCAGCACGCACAGCGCGATCCACCCGCCCCGCCCGCCGCGCGTCATGTCGGGTTCTCTTGCAGTTTGCGTTCGGCGCGCAGTTCGCCGGACTCCCTCGCCACTGCATCGCCGATTTCCACGTCGGCCTCACCAACGAGACCGGCGCAACTCGTCCGAATGGCCGTCAGCATCGCGTCCCGGTTGATCGATTTCCGTGTGCGAACGAGGTAATACAGCTCCGACGGTTTTCCCGCATTCGTGATAACCTCATCCAGTCGCCAGCGCTTGGTGATCTCATCGAGCGTGCGCTCCACCTGCGCCTGTGTCTCGGTAAGCTGGGTGGTGGTGAGTGTCACAATGGCATCGAACCGCGGTTTCTTTCCGTTCGAACCGAGGATCTCCTGGACACGCGAGAACCGATCGGCCAGCGCCTCGGCCTTCTTGGGCGTTAGCGCCAGCACCAGATCGCGATCCGGAACGGTGTTGCCGCCCTGATCCTTCCCGGCAAGATCTTCCAGTGGCTCGGCCCATTGTGATGCGGCGGTGGGCTCGAGCATGGAGCGTCCGAAGTCGTATCGCCAGATCAGCACCAGCACGAAATTGAAAATGATGGTGAGCAGCAACGCCACCATGATCACCTGTACGCCGGCC
The DNA here is from genome assembly GCA_031419135.1 of Gemmatimonadaceae bacterium. GTDB lineage: Bacteria > Gemmatimonadota > Gemmatimonadetes > Gemmatimonadales > Gemmatimonadaceae > Gemmatimonas. Next base: position 10,706 of record JANOKE010000411.1, on the reverse strand, counting down.
GCGAATCCCACCGCGATGGCCAGAAAGATGAACACAATGTCGCGCGCGTCGGTCAGATTGGTGCGAAATCGCACCGCAGCAACCACGCCGCCCAGACTGAATGCCAAGGCGAGACTGTTGCTCACAATCAGCACAATACCCGCGACAATCAGCGGCAACACGATCAGGACCTGCACGATCGTCTGGTTGTGCCCCTGCGCATTGCGCGCCGACATGTAGACCCAGGTGACCGGCAGCATCAGCACCAAGGTGCTGAGCAGGACAAACGCGACCCGCAAGGCGAATGCGCCACGCGACGTGAGATCGGCGACTGGTGCCGACAGCTGACCGTTGGCCAGACCGTCCTGCAGGAACGACGGCGTTCGGGCGAGCTGATCAAGCGGCTCGCCGGACAACAGTCGATCGACGCCGGGCACGAACCAGTACAGCGCCATCCCCACGAGGCCTATCAGCACGTAGTACGCTGCGAGCCGTCGCATCGGTCTGATCGACCCCAAGGTGATCAGATCCATGAACCGCTTGAAAAACCCCATTGATTCCGCCCGCGAAAATGAGTCGGACAGTGCGGCGCATTGGTTGTCCACTGCATACGGTACTGCCCACCTGCACGCTACCCGACTTCGCGAGACGGCACCATCACCCGTTCGAGGGAGTTTGGGCTTCGCGTGGGCGCGGCTACGTCGACAATCGGCCGCGGGCGCTCAACAACAACGCGATCGCATCCGCAAGATGCTCCTCGGCGATATGATGGTCGCCCCGCTCGACCCGCAACCGCTGCGCGGTCATCAGCACGTCAGCGGCACGAAAACCTTCCGGCACTTCGAACTTATAGCAGGCCAGTTCAACCTTGAGCCCGTTGGGATCGCGCAAGTAGATGGAGTCCATGAAGCCCCTGTCGCGCTGGATGAACTCGATGCCGCGCGCCTCGAGCCGCGCTGGCGCCATCGCGAAAGTGGCGCGGGAGACATTGAACGCGATGTGTTCCACACAGCCAACCTCGCGGGGCGCGTGGCGGCCCGCATCCGCCTGCGACTCATTGGTGAAGACCGTGAGCAGGCGGCCATCGCCCGGATCGAAGTACAGGTGGTTTTCGTCGGGCTTGCCAAGATTTGGCTGCTCGAGGATGAATGGCATTCCCAGCACACCCTGCCAGAAGTCGATGGCGCTTTGGCGTGTGGACCCAACGAGCGTGGTGTGGTGAACGCCTTGAACCTGAATGGTGGTCATTGGAGACTCCTCGGGACGGGGCGAGTGACAGGGCTGGTCGAGTATGCGACGCGCCACGGTGCTGAGCAAGTCTCCTGGTGTCGCGCTCAGAATGACTTGATGTGTTTTGCGACGGAGGTGCAAAGAATAGAGGGGTGAGCAGGGAAAGGGGGGAGGACAGAGGGTGAGCAGTACAGGGTTGAGCGTTGGGGGGGTGAGCGGTGAGGGGAGAGGGTTTGCTCTACCCTCGCCGCTCACCCCTCCAACGCTAAACCCTGTATTGCTCACCCTCCGCCCTCACCCCTGTATCTGCTCACCCCTCTGCCACTAACGATTCATCCAATACGCCACTTTGACCAGAAACGTGTTGTTCGGATGCAGGCGGAACAGGTCCCGGTAGTCCTGCGACCACGACCGATTCTGGTTCTGGTCTCCCGCGTCTTCACGCCCGTGGGCCCACACGACAAACATTGTTGAGCCTGGACGATACTCCCACCGCGCAACCGTGTTGGTGCGCAACTGCGTGAATCGGAATGCCGTTTGTGCACCAGTTGGCGCCACATACGGTCGAAATCGCTCGACATACGATGCGGCATGCGGCGTGCCACTGATCTCGCGCACGTTGGAATACTCGCCAGTCGCTACGAACGGTTGCCCATAAAACTCGAACGTCAGGTTTGGCGCGACCGTGTAGTTCATGCGCATGTTCATCGAGACGGTCTTTTGGTCCAGATGCGCGAAGGAATAGTGCGTGGCACCCGATCCGTCGGTGAAGTTTCCGTACCACTGCGCGTCATTGTGGTTGACGGAATAGCCGGCACCAACATTGAGCGACAAGCGCGTGGAGAATCGCAGGTTGAGATACGGGCTCAACGACGCGCCGTTCGAGTTGCCCTGATCGGTTGACGAAAGATTGACAAACGCACCTCCAGATATGGCCCGCCGGCTGTCTGTGTTGATACCACCCCATGGAAAGAACCCGCGCGATGCGCGCAGTGTGGGACCACCACGCGTGCAACGATCGCAGTAGCTCGGGCGCAAGCCGCCCAGCGTTCCACCCAGATGCGCATTCCAATTGTTCTTGAAACCGATATGGCCGTTCACATTCACGGCATCGTCGAGACGCACGCCGGACGTGTTCCACCGTTCCCAGTGATTCACGTTCGCCTGAGCCCATCGATAAATGCCGCGCGCGTTTCGAAACGTGAGGGCGGCCCAGGTACTCCAGTCGGTGATATCGGCACGCCGCAAGTAGCCCAGGTCGTTCACCTCAAACCCGGCGGACTGGCGCACCACACTGGTCTCGAAACGCGTAATGCCTCCACCGTACTTGCCAAACTTGAGCTGCACGGCGTGTCCCGACAGTGAGCGTCTGGTCGTATCCACCACCGCGTCGTCGCCCGGCTGCTGATAGTAGTGCACCGAATTCTGCTGCGTGCGCGCAATCGCCAGTGGTGAACCATACACCTGCGACATCGCCAACTGTCCGGCCACCTCGTACTGCTTCTTGTGGAAGCGATTTCGAAAACTGGCCCCGGTCACATACGCCGACGAATGCAGATACGGCGCACTGAGCGCATCCACCGAACGATCGACCGCCGTGGCGATCAGACTGACACCGGATTCTCCACCGCGCAGGTCCTGCTGCGCGCGCAATACGGTGTAGCTCGAGGCCGGTTCTACCGCTCGCCCGTTGGAACCCATCACGCGCGGCGTCAGTGCCTCGAGGGCGCCAAACGACATACCCGACTGCGTGCGGCCCGTCAGTTTACCAGCAACCGCAATCTGCGTGGAATTCGGAGTGCCCGCGTCGCCATACAATCCGCGCAGCGATGGTGAGCGTCCAATGCGTCGGGAATAGAACAAACTTTCATTGGTCTGGCAGTCCACCACGATGTAGCAGTTCAGCTGAAATTGATACAGCCCCGTTCCTTCGACAAAGAACGGTCGCTGTTCGCCGACAAACGCTTCGAAGGCCGTGAGATTCAAGACGGCAGGATCGGCCTCCACCTGTCCAAAGTCCGGATTCACGGTCGCATCAAGCGTCACGTTGGGCGTGATGCCGAATTTGATGTCGGCGCCCACGGCCAATTGCTGATCGCGATTGAATCGCGCATTCGGCAGCACCCGCTGCTGGTTCCTGGTGAGTGCATAGGGCGTGATCTCCGTGTGTCGTGCGTTGGAGATACCGATCAGACCGGTGAGCCGACCAAGCTGCGAGGCCAAACCGTTGCGCGTAGGCGAATACTCCGGCCATGCGGTGCGCTCGTTGAGACGCTCAATGTCGCGCCAAATCCCGAAGCCAAAAGTGTGATCGTTCGTCCCTGCGTAGCGCATCTGAGAAAGCGGGATCCGGAATTCGGCGGTCCATCCCATCGCATCGACCGACGTCGCCACATCCCAAATGCCATTCCACGATTCATCTTCGCTGCCGTCGTTACTGATCGAATAGTCGCGCTTGACGCCATCCGGATTGACTGCCATCTCGTAGCCGGAGCGCTTGTCGTCGTACGAGTCGATCAAGAGCTTGATCTGGTCGGACGGCCCGCGCACATCGCGGCGCGACAGGGCGTGCCGTATGCTGTCCGGATGTGGATCGTGCATGCGCACGAACACGTACAGGTTGCGCGCATCGTACGCGACCTGGAATTCGGTGGCGAACGTGGGCTCGCCGTTCACCCGCGGCTCGAACTGGCGGAAGCCGGATGTTTTGGCCGCGCTTCGCCACACGGGATCGTCATCGCGTCCATCGATATTGGGCGCTTGTGCGGCGCGCGTCGCAGACACGGTGCTTGTCGACGCCGACACCGCCGCCTCTGCCGACACGACTGGTTGAGCCGCCTGCAGCAGGGCGAAAACTGCACACGTAAGAACTACCACACATCCCTCCGGGAGCTTGGGACGTCCATTGGACATCCCGAATCGCGGATTGGTTGGAACGTGTGGTCGATCGCGCGGACGATGGGGACGAAGGGCGGCTCAGTGCGCCGCGAACACCGCCCGCAGTTGCTCCACCGCCCACCCCAGATCGTCCTGGCTTACCACCAGCGGCGGCGACAGGCGCAGAACAAAGTCGTGCGTTTCCTTGCACAACATGCCGCGCTCTTTGAGCGCTTCGCAGAAAGGACGCGCCATCTCATTCAATTCGATGGCCACCATCAAACCACGTCCGCGTATGTCCTTGATGCCGGGGTGACTGATAGTGCGCACCTGCGCCAGAAACCACGCACCCAGCTCCGCCGAGCGCTCCACCAACCGTTCGTCCTGCAAGACCTGCAATGCAGTTCGCGCCACTGCGCATCCGAGCGGATTGCCGCCAAACGTGCTGCCGTGCGAACCGGGTCCGAATACGCCCAACACCTCTTTGCGCGACACCACCGCCGACACGGGATAGAAGCCGCCCGACAACGCTTTGCCCAGCACGTACATGTCTGGCTGCACGTCTTCATGATCACAGGCAAACATCCGTCCGGTGCGACCCAGTCCGGTCTGAATTTCGTCAGCAACCAGCAGCACGTTCTGCTCGCGACAGAGCGCCGACAGCCCGCGCAGGAAGCCATCGGGCGGCATGAGCACGCCGGCTTCGCACTGAATCGGCTCGATCAGCACCGCGCAGGTGTTCGCAGTCATCGCCGCGCGAACCGCGTTGAGATCGCCGAACGGCACCAACACAAATCCGGGCGCGAATGGGCCGAAGTGCTCGCGATACGCCGGCTCCGACGAGAAGCCGACAATCGTGGTCGTGCGACCGTGGAAATTGTTCTCGAACGCGATGATGCTGGCCTGACCGTCGGGAATGCCCTTCTCACGATAGCCCCAGCGACGCGCCGCCTTGATGGCCGTCTCCACCGCTTCGGCGCCAGTGTTCATGGGCAATACCATCTCCATGCCGCACAACTGCGCCAGCTCTTCACAGAACGCCCCGAGCTGCTCGTTGCGGAACGCACGCGACGTGAGCGTAACCCGTGACGCCTGTTCGATCAGCGTGGCAAGAATGCGCGGATGGCAATGCCCCTGGTTCACGGCCGAGTAGGCACTGAGGCAGTCGAGATAGCGCTTCCCCTCTACATCAGTCACCCAGGCGCCTTGTGCAGTTTCGATCACCAGATCGAGCGGGTGATAGTTATGTGCGCCCCACACCTCTTCGAGCGCAATGCACTCGTCGGTGGCACTCAGCATCGTGGCAGTACCCGGCATGTTGTCAGACATCGTCATGACGTTCGAGGCTCCGTTTAGAGAATGCGACGCCCAAAGGCACTCGCGACCAGTTCAACCGCCAATTCCGCCGTATGGTTTTCCCGGTCCAGAATGGGATTGATCTCCACCAGGTCCATCGCCACCAGCGCGCCCGAGTCGTGAATGATTTCCATGGCCAGGTGCGCTTCCCGCAGCGTCGCACCGCCGCGCACCGGCGTGCCAACACCGGGGGCTTCGCGCGGATCGATCCAGTCAACATCACAGGAGAGATGCACGCCGCCCGTTCCGTGAGTGGCGATGGCGACCGCTTCGTCCATAACCGAACGCAATCCGCGTTCGTCGATGTCGCGCATGGTGAATGCGTGCAATCCCAGCTCCGCGATGGCGGCCCGCTCGGCATCATCGAGATCGCGGAGTCCGACATACACGAGGTGCTCCGGCAGCACGGCGGGAACCGTTTTCGACAGATGCGACAACCAGTGATCACCCATGCCAAGCAGATGGGCAACGGGCATGCCATGCACGTTCCCACTGAGACTCGAATTCGGCGTGTTGAGATCACCGTGCGCATCCAGCCAGATCAACCCGACACGCTCACCACGCTCGCCGAGCGCAGTGGCCGAACCGGCCACGGAGCCGGCGGCAAGCGAATGATCGCCACCAATCACGAGGGGACGCACGCCGTCACGCACCGCCGCCGAGGTCAATTGCGCGACTTCAGCGCACACATCGGTGATGGCCGCGAGCCGCTCGGCAAGCGTATTCCCAATCGACCCGCGATCGGGCACCGCAACGTTGCCCGTATCGTGGACCGACAAGCCGAGACGCCTGAGCGGTTCGCACAGTCCGGCGAGGCGCATCGCGGACGGCCCCATATCGACCCCGCGGCGACTGGCGCCCAAGTCCATGGGCACGCCGATAATCTGCACGGTGCCCGTAACCGGTGCGGCCGGACGACGGCGGACGGGAAAGGTGCCCGGTCGCTGCGAATAGACCGGTGAATCGAGCAGTGTTGGCGACATACCAAGGAACTTGTCGCAGTTTCGTGTTAGCAACAAGCTAGATACATGCACAGTATTGCTTGCTTTCTTGCCGTTATGACACCACTTTATGTCACTATGTATCATTTTGTCTTACCCGGCGAACTTAACCATGGATAGTCAAAACCTGCGACTCATTTCCTTGCTCCGCGAAAACGCGCGCGTGTCGGTTGCGCAGTTGGCCAAGCAACTTGGCGTATCCCGGGGCACGGTGCAGAATCGCATCGATAAGCTGATCGAGCAGCGCGTACTTTTGGGCTTCACAGTGCGTACAACGCCTGAGGTGGCGGCGCATCGGGTGCGGGCGGTGATGATGATCAGCGTGGAGGGTGATCGCTCCGATGCGATTCTGAAGGCGCTACGCGGTTATCCTGAGGTGCGAGCGCTACATACCACAAATGGCCGCTGGGATATCGTGGCCGAAGTGGCGACCGACAGCCTGGAAACGTTTGACGAAGCGCTGCGCGGGATTCGCACCATCAAGGGTGTTTCGAACTCGGAGACAAGCTTGTTGCTGTCCACGCACAAAGTGTAGGTTGGCAACCCCTACGCACACTTTCAGACATGCCTGACCCTACTCCTTCGCGACGGTCGTTTCTGTCGTCGCTCGGCGCGCTCTCCGCGCTCGGGCTGGTAACGAAACCGGTGCGGGCTGTGAACCGCGACTCCGAATCAGAGACTGGCGACAACGCGCAGCCGGCGCTCGGCTTGGCCGCCCCGGGCGACTTCTCGTTTGCAACGGGGCTCACTTATCTGCAAACCGGTTCGCTGGGTCCCACACCGCGGCCTGTTATCGACAAAACCATTGCCGCGTGGCGCGAACTCGAAACCGATCCCGCCGCCTTTGGCTATGGAGCCCACGAAGAAGCCATGGAGGTTGTACGCGGCAAGGCGGCGGCGTTTATTGGCTGCGCAACGGAGGAAGTGGTGCTCACCAACTGCACCACGGAGGGAATGAACTGGTCAGCCCAAGGCCTCACATTTGCCGTTGGCGATCGCGTGCTCACCACCGATCAGGAACATCCTGGCGGACGCGTGTGCTGGGACTATACCGCGCGTCGGTATGGCGCCGTACTCGATGTCGTATCCATTCCGCCGGGCGAGAACAATCCGCAGGCGATCATTGATCGCTTCGCGAAGCAGCTCACCCCGCGCACCCGTGTGCTGTCGTTCTCGCATGTACTCACGTCTACCGGATTCCGCATGCCGGTGGCCGAACTGTCGGCGCTGGCGCGGTCACGCGGCTGCCTTTCCGTGGTTGATGGCGCGCAAGCCGTGGGCGGCATTGACGTGAACGTGAAGGCACTGGGGTGTGATGTATACGCCACCAGCGGACACAAATGGCTGATGGCACCAAAGGGCACGGGACTGTTGTACCTGAGCGCCGCACTGGGGAGAACCATCGATCCCATCGCGCTCGAAAGCGGACGCCACGCGTACTCGGCCTCGTCAGGTGTATGCAGTCTGCCCAGTATTCTGGGATTGGGAGCAACCTTCGACTATCAATTGGCGATCGGCAAGGCGCGCATCGAGGCGTACAATCTCGCACTGCGAGATCGTCTGTACGAAGTGCTCAAGCGCGTGCCGAAGATTCGCGTGGTGTCTGCAGCGCCCGGACCGCTCACCACGCCATTGCTCACGTATGAGCTGCCCGCTTCGATCAACAGCGGAGCGTTTCGCCAACGGTTGATCGACAAATACCACATCGAAGTGAAAGCCGTGCCGGTGAACTTCATGAATGGTCATCGCATCTCAATGCATTTATTCAACACCGAGCGAGATGTGGAGACGCTGGTGTCGGCGCTGAAGACGGAGTTGGCCTGAGCAAACCACGAGGCCCCGAACACCAGCGTGTCCGGGGCCTCGCGCGATGCCTCGTGCGGCGTTACGGGAGACGGTTCGTGCAGCCCTTGTAGTTCGGGTTGTTCCGTTCGTCAGTGCTGACCTGGAAATTCACGTCGGTTCCGTACGAGCCGCCTTTGTAGTGCACGCCCTGCGGGAATGTGTTGGCTTCCGTTCGCGCGTACTGGCGGATAAGCCGCCGCATGTCCCCCAGTCGCTGACCGCGACCAAAGGTCCAGAATGCCTTTTCGCGGAAGTGGAGCAGCACACGACCCACCTCCGTGCCCGGATCTACCAGCGCCGGCAGCGCCGCCGACTGAATCTCGCCAAGTTTCGGCGGTGCAGCGCGCAGCGCGTTGTGAATGGCCAACCACTGCGTCGGGTTGTTGTTCTTGAGGGCCGCTTCGGCTTCGATCATTCGGGCGTCCACGCCATTGGCAACATCCAGCGCGGTGAGCTGTCCCCAGGTGGTGGTGGTGCGGGTGTACGTCAGTCCATCCTGCCCGTTGATGGCACCCGTGGTAGGCGTAACCACCGGCAGTCGCGGATCGCGAGCTGAAGCAAACGGAATGGCATTGGCCACCGGAATGTCACGCCGATTGCCTTCCACGCTGTCGCCCACGCTGTATCGACGCGAACTCAGCCCTTGCCCCCAGATGGTGTTGGTGCTGGTGGTCAGCGAGAACGTATGCTGATACACAAACGACGTGGGGAGCCCTGCGACCAGCGTTCCCGCCATCGCATAGTCCCCCAAGGCCAGCGCCACGCGGCCACGGACCACGCGAATCGCCCGGTTCATGAGCACACTTTGCGCATCAGCTCCGTTCGCGAAACCCAGTGCGGAATCGAGTGAAACTGCCGCCAACGTGAACACTTCCTGATTGGACTTTGGCGACCCGTTATCCGGCGGTATGACGTTGGTGGCCCCAATGGGAATGCCATTGCAGAAGTCCAGCGCCAGCTGCATCTCGACGTATCCACGCGCCATATACAGCTCGGCAAGCAAGGCGCGGGAATTCGGGCTGTAGGTTTTCAGCGCCGTGATCGCTTCATTGGCCCGTGTGCGCGAACGATAGAGATTGCGCAGCATGCCCGTGACGGACGCGTTGAATTCCTGCACGCGTCGCTGATCGGCCTCGTCGTTCTGAATGAAGGTGGAACTGGTAGACCACTCGTCGGCCAGCAGGCCACCGAACAGCCAGATACTTTCGCCACCGCCAGTGGTTGAGCGGAACGTGCCAATGGCGCCGTTGGCCAGTGCGATGGACCCTTCGGCCGAGTTCACATCGTCGGGATTGATGATGTCCGGGTCGGTAACAGCCAACAAACTGTCCTGGGCCGAGCTGCACGCGGTCAGCAAGATCGCGACGGCCATCGCAACACCAACGAAGAGCCGCGTTGAGGGCCGACCCGCGAAAATCGTCTTGGTCATGGGTCGGGAGTCCTAGAAGCCGAGGTTAAGTCGCACGATGAAGTAGCTTGGCGGTCCAACGGTCTGGAACTCGCTCGGAGCATCGGTGCCGCTGGTGGTATTAAAGCCCGATTCGGGGTCGGTGCCGCGATACTTGGTCCACAGCTTGAGATTGCGCGCCGTGACCACCAATGACATCGAATGCGCGCGCGCCAGCTTCGAGGCCAGCTCGGGCGCAAACATGTACTGCAACGACGCTTCGCGCAGACGCACGAACGCGCCGCTCTGCAAAAAGCCGTCCAGTGTGCGAGCCGAGTGCTCGTTGGCGGCGATATTGGCGGCCTGATCCACGAGGTCGGCACCGATCTGCATGCGACCGCTGCAATTGGGGCGTGTGCAGCGAATCCGCTCGGTGTTGTTGTACCACAAGCCGCCGCTGCGCCAATCCCACATGCTGGTGATGCGCAACTTGCGATTGAGCAGGTCCCATCCGTTTGACAGCGTGGTCTGATAGCGCGGGGTGGCGTATCCGCGGAAGATCGCCGAATCACCAACGAACACTTCATTCTTCGAGGCGTCAGCGAAATACGTCAGCAATCCATCGCCGTTCTTATCCTGCCATCCGGTGATGGGCTGCGCCCAGTATCCTTGGACGGGATAGCCGGGCACGGTGCGGCTGGTGGTGCCGATTTGCGGCGGCGTGCTGCCCAAAGACACGACTTTGTTGTCGTTGGCTGAGGTGGCGATGTTCACGTCCCACCCAAACGCCGACCGGTTGACCAGTTGCGCCGTGACTCCCAACTCAAGTCCGGCGTTCTTCACCGCGCCAAGGTTGCGGAGCTGCGACGCCACCGAGCCGTACGAGGGTGGCAGGATCGCGTTGATGAGGGCGTCCTGCGTGATCTTGCTGTAGTACGTGACATCGAGCTTGACGCGCTGCGAGAAGAGCCCAGCCTCAAAACCCATTTCATGCTCGCCGGAGCGCTCGGGTTTGAGGTTGGGGTTGCCCA
>JANOKE010000410.1:0-2833 GCA_031419135.1 Gemmatimonadaceae bacterium | reverse complement strand
GCCTCAACGAACGCGATGCCGTGCTTCTGTCGGTTCCGTCGATCTTTGGCTGGATCCCCACTCGAAGCGAAGTTCATCCACACCCAATTGTACACATATCGTACGTACGGCGCAACAGCCTCTGTATTGCGGCATAACGTTGGCTTCTGCTGCAAGCGCTTTCATCAGATGCGGTTGTGGGGCCGCTGCATTCCTTCCATAGAGCGGAGCGGCGGCCCCACAACCGCTACCGCCTCGGCGCTTGTCGGCAGCAAGCGTCGTTATGCGGTCGCGCGTCGCACTGCGCTCCTAGTGGCCATGCGCGTCGGCGGTGCTCCGCTGATGGTCGGGCGGCAGGCTATCGGTATTGTAGATGTCTACGGTGATGCGCCATGGACCGTCCGCCGCGCGCCGCCAGACGGAGACCCACTTGCCGCGCTCGACGATGGATTTTCCGTCAGGCGCGTTCATGGTGGCGGCGTAGGTTCCGCGCGTGACGCCCATGGTGCCGTCCTGCGAGACGTCCAGAGCGGTCAGGGGTGCCGCATTGGAATAGCCAGGGATTCCGAAGTTGTGCTCCCACTCCTCGCGGATGGCGTCACGGCCCGTTCCGCTGGGCTTCGCCAGCGGCATAGTCACTGCGTCGTCGGCATAGAAGGCCATGGTCCCCGCGAGGTCGCGTGCGGCAATCGCGATCTGCAGGGTCGAATCGGCCGCGCGGAGCGTTGCGAGCGCTTCCGAGCGCACATCGTCCGCGGGGACGGTCCGCTGACACGCGGTGCCAAGCAACAGGAGAGTGACAGCGAGGAGCCGCGAGCGAGCTGCAAAGCGCATGTGACGAGACCTTTCGAAGAGGTGATGCCAGCTCGGATCCGCATAACGTAGGGTTCAGTTGCAGCCGAATCAAATAACGCGAGCGCAGCGAGCACACAAAAACTCGGCTGTCAACTGCAACCCAATGTTATACCACAGGCGAGATGGAATCGGCCCGGAATTTCTGATCGCCGATGCACCATCCGATGTAGAGCTCGATGCCGGCATGCGTGCCAACGTGGGCGAGGGAGCCAATTGCCGGAGGCGCCCCGAACAGCCGCGCGAAGGCTTCGAAGTCGTCGTGCCACTTGCCGGTCGGGCTGAACGACTGGACCAACATGACGGCGCTATCCGCAGCGAAATCGTGTGCAATGCGAAGTGCCGAGACGGTGCGATGTAGCAGTTGATAACGAATCGAGTCAGGACATGGAGACGTCAGACCGATCGTAGCCTCCAAATATCGCAGACGCTCATCCACGCCAGTGCTATTTTCGGCGCGCTTCTGGCCAACAGTTGGACCGAGTGATTCATCGACCTTGCCCTCGATCGCCAGTGCGACAAGTCCCGACGCACTACGAGCGAATGCAACAAGATCTGTTTGTGAGGCGCGTGAGCCGCCGGGCAGAGATACGTGATATTCGGGAATCGCGAGGAGCAGACGGAGATCCGCCCACTCGTTCGGTCCCGTGCTCAAGGCACGCGCAATCTCGGCCGGAAAGCCGGTCGGACTCGCCGCCTCCCACGAACGAGCAAGCGTCATTGCTGAGAAGCCTGCCTTCCAATGGAGGTCAGGCTGCGCGAGCAATCGCTTCCAATCCTCGGCGGAGCTAGTCGGGACGAATATCTGTGCCAAGAGAAAGTCTCTGTTGTGGTATAACGTTTGGTTCTGCTGCAGCGCTCGGACTGAAATTGCGCGCGCAGCGCGCATTCCGCAGAGCGCTGCCAGCAGCAACCTGCAGTTGGGCAGCCACGACGGCCGCTGCGATGCTAATGGCAATGTCTCGGCATCTGATCTGCGAAGGGGCCAAGCAGCGGAATCCGTACAGCACGACACTACGGCGCGATTCTGAGCTCTGTCTTTGCAATTAGCGCAAGCGAGGCACGCCACTTTATTACTGCAATGGCGGCAGCGGACAGTACGATCAAACCGACAACGGATAGGATGCGCGGCATACCAGCAGGTACGAACCGAACGATCGGAACCGAGGCGACCCCGATGAGAACGCCAAGTACACCGGCAATCGCCATCCAGCCCGTTGCGAACGTCCTGTCCTTTGGTTGGAGCCTTGTGACACAATGCGGGCACTTAAAGCGAAACAACGTTCCCGTGTAAAACAACTGGCTGGCGGTGATTGGCGCGTTGCATGCGGGACAACTGATGCTGGGGTTCACGAGGGCCTCAGTGGTAGCTGATTGTGAGCGACCGGCGGTCAATGGGAAACGTGGACTATACAGGTATCTGCCAGCGGCGGGCCGAAATCTCACACTGTGCCGCGTGATGGGCATCGGTGTCGATTGCGGTCACGCGAAAGCACACCGCGCTCTGACAGTCTGCCCAACGTTTGGGTTCAGTTGCAGCCGAATCAAATAAGGCGAGCGCAGCGAGCAGACAATAACTCGGCTGTCAACTGCAACCCGCTGTTATGCCCCTCCGTCGATCCTCACTGAGTGCGGTAGGCAGCGGCACGAGCCTGAGCTACGCGGCCGCGAGCTTCCGAACCTTCAAACGCTTCCGCGATCGCTCGGCGTGCCAGAGATCGTATTGCATCTGCAGGCGTAGCCAGCTCTCCGCCGTCGTGCTGAACGCAATGGACAGCCGGATCGCCATCTCGGGGCTAATGCCAGCTCGTCCATTCAGAATGGAGGACAGGGTGTTGCGGCTCACACCCAGTGACACGGCAGCCTCCGTGACGCTGAGACTCAACGGCGCGAGGCAAATCTCACGAAGGATCTCGCCCGGGTGGGGCGGGTTGTGCATGCGCAGGGGCTTCATCAATGATAGTCCTCGTAGTTGACGTCCGTGACGTCGGGTCCTTCGAAT
>JANOKE010000409.1:0-4580 GCA_031419135.1 Gemmatimonadaceae bacterium | reverse complement strand
TGGAGTGGGCGTTTCGTTTGGCGTGCGAGCCGAGGCGGTTGGGCGCGCGGTACCTGGTGAACAACCCGTTGTTTGTGTGGCGGGTGCTGCAACAGGCGCTGGGGCTGCGGTATTACGAGCTGGATGGTGTGCGGTGACGATTCCAGACGACCGGTTCGAGGTGCCGGAGTTTGACGCTGCCGACGTCGACGATTCGGCGTGCGACTCGGCGCTTGAAGACTCGGCGCTTGACGGCTCGGTGCTGGAGCGTAGTGCGCTGTTCGCCGTGCCACTTGGTCGGCTGGCGTTGTTCGCCGTGATGGCGCTGGCGATCGTGGTGGCGTCTTTGGTTGACGTTCCGCGCAGCCGACAAGCGGGCTCGATGACGTGGCTTGGCCTCATCACCATTGTGCAGAGCGCCCTGGGTGTGGCGGCGCTGCTGCTGATGCAGCGCGTGCCCACGCGGGTAGCCAAAATGGTTGCGCTGCCAGGTGCGTTTGTATTGTGGGCCGCACTGAGCATGATCTGGGCGCCGCCGCACAATGAAGGAATGCAGAATGCGGCCGTGTACTTCGCGTTCGCGGTATTGATCACAGTGGCTGCGGTGGCCACGGCAGGAAATCAGTCTCAGGCCGAGCGCGTGATTGGCGTGTCGATTGTGCTGGCCGATGTGGTGGCGCTGGGAATCGTTGCGGCCAGCCTGGCGCTTCGCGGGTGGCCCACCAATATCGATGCGGTGCCGTGGTTTGTGCATCCGCGCGCGCTGGCGTTGTTTGGACTTGTGCCACTGAGCTGGCATCTGGCGCGTTGGACGAATGGGAACGCGCGCTCAGCGGTTGGCGCCGGGCTGTGGGTGATTGCGCTGTTTGTGAGTCTGTCGCGCACGGCAACGGCCATTGCGCTGCTGCTGGTGGTACTGGCGTTTTTTGCGCGCGCGCGAGGCGGGCGAGCGACGTTGCCCTCCCGCATGCTGCTGCTGGCCCTCGTGCCTGTGGTGATCGCCGCCGCTCTCACCGTGACACCGTTTCGTGACCGACTGTTCTTTCGCCCCAATCGAACCGCGACCACAACCGAGCTGCAAGTGCGCGACAACGGACGAACGATCATGTGGCGCATTGTGGCCGAGTCGGCACTTGAGGCACCGATACTGGGCAAGGGGCTGGGTTCGAGCGAACCGGTGGTGTCGAATCAGTACGAGTGGGTTGGGCATCCGCACAACGAGTACCTGCGGGTGTGGCACGACCTCGGCATTGTGGGACTGGTGCTGTTGCTGGCAGCGTTTGTGGTGTGGTGGCGCGCGCTGTGGACCGAGTGGCGACGACGCAGTGGCTACGTGGTGCTACCGGCTCCCACGCTGCAGCTTGCTGCGATGGGCGCGTTGCTGGCGCTGTTACTGGGCATGCTCACGGATAACTCGCTGGTGTACAACTTCGTGATGGCGCCAACGGCGGTGCTGATTGGCGCGGGTCTGGGTGCACGGAGCCCGTTTGTGCAGCGTCGTCGGAAGCGGCGGAACTCCGAGGGGGGTATTGGGCTGCCGGATGATGAGGTAGAGGCGTCGGTGGAACGGGTGCGGGTACGCAAGCGCAAGCGGCGGTAGTCGTCGCGCCAAGCGTCAGCGAATAAACCGACCGCCACTGTCCTGGCCATTCGCGCGCCACTGCGCTTCGGTGCGCTTGCCGTTGCGCCATTGGAAGTACTGTGGATTGCGGCCCAGGTGATACGTGTTGGCGCGGAAGCGATTGCCCTGCCTGCGGTACGTGGCGGAATCGAAGAAGCGCTTGAGGCCGCGGGTGACGATGCCGGTGAGGCCATACGGCATGGTGATGGTGTTGTCGTGCACATGCACGTTTCGCAGTGCATGCTGGCCGAACATGCCCGTTTCGCGGGTGGCCTGGATGGCGGTGATGCCATTGTGGTTGTCGCTCACGGTGTTGCCGTATACTTCCACATCACTGGAGACGCTAACCAGAATTCCGGAACCGGTGAGCGCATTTGGCGGAACCGCCTTGGTACCATTGCGTCTGGCAATGTTGTTGCGAATCACGGCGGCGTAGCTGATCTCGTGGAAGATGCCCGCCTCGGCGTTGTCTTCCACGCGATTGTCTTCGTACAGCGTGCGGACGTTGTCGATGTCGGTCCAGAGGCCGGGGCCACCGTTGTGATGTACGAAATTACGGCGCACCACGAGGTCGCGCGTGCGAACGAACTTGGTGCCGCCGGCTTCCCAGTACATGTCGTATTCGGCGCGCGGATTGTTATTGGAGATTTCGTTGCCGTCAATGAGCACGCCATCGCCGCTGCCGGAGATGCCAATCTGTCCGTTGTGGTGAATGTGACTGTTGAGTACTTGTGTGCGTTGTCCCAGACGAATGGCGCCGGTGGTGTTCTCACCGATGTCGCAGGAATCGATCACCCACCCACTGCCGCCCTCGACGTTGATGGCGCCGTCTTGCACCGGGGGTTTGTAGCGGCGGATGGTGAGGTGTCGCAGGGTGACGTTGCTGGCGCTGTCGGCGCGGAAGGCAAACGGGGTTACGAACTCACCGTCGAGGATGGTGCCGGGTTCACCAGTGAACGTCATGCCGTCGCGTGGCGTGACGGTCTGGCGGCGGTGGATGCCGGCCAGCAGCAGAAACGTGGCGCCTTTGGGTGCGCTGTTTACAAGCGCCTGAATGCTGGTGCCGGGGCTGACGCGAATCGGCGGACTCGGACGTAACACCGTGAAGGCGAGGTAATCGGAATGCCCGCCCGATTCGACGGTGAGAATGGTAGTTCCCGCGCCGACGGCAGTGGCGAGGCCGGTTGGGGAGATGCGAATGATGGCTGAATCGGCGGGGAGCCAGTGAGACTTGTGGAAGGGGAGCGAGTTTTCGTGGGAATCGCGCGGGGTGGCGGCGAGGGTGAGGGTGTCGCCGGGTTTCAGGATGGTGTGTGGTGCGACGATGGTTATCGTGGCGACGGGGGTGGTGGAGTCGGTTGGGGCGAGCTGGCCGCTGACGCGGGGGGCGGATGGTGCAGTGGCGAGGTTGGCGGCGGATTCTGGCGAGACGCACGCTGCGGCCAGGAGTGCGAGGAGGGCAATGCGGCCGAGCGATGTTGTCATGCCGGAAATGTCGCGCGTGGAGGCGAGATTGCCAGCAGGTAGATGCACACCACACTGGCGCA
Organism: Gemmatimonadaceae bacterium; assembly: GCA_031419135.1. Lineage (GTDB taxonomy): Bacteria > Gemmatimonadota > Gemmatimonadetes > Gemmatimonadales > Gemmatimonadaceae > Gemmatimonas. Next base: position 1,433 of record JANOKE010000409.1, on the reverse strand, counting down.
GTGAATACGATCACTGCAAGCTCCGTGGGTTCATAGTGCGTCAAGTCCCCGAATCAACGATGTCAGGAAGGGTTTCATTGAACAGGCCGATACTCGACCGCATTACCAAGGGGCAGCTGCTCTTCGTGACAGGGGTCATCTATCTGGCGTTGTTTGTCGGCCTGGACTTTCTGCGGTTCGCGCCCCGGAAGGACGAACTGCACTTCTGGCCGACGGCTCTGTCGTTCAGCACGGCGTGGGTTCCATCACTGGACCAATTGCGAGGGTATTCCGAACTGAATACCCCGCTGCCGTTCCTGCTGTTTGGGGACATCGAGCATCTGTTTCACGGCGGCATTGCTGTTGGTCGATTCCTGAACTTCGCGATTTCGTTCGGGGTGATCGCGCTCATTGTCGGCTCGAGCGCGTCTGCTCGCAGTGGCGCGCTGGCGGCTACCGGTTTGATGTTCTTCCCGTACTATCTGGGTCTGAGCGTCCATCTGTATACGGATATGATTGCGGCCGCATTCGTGCTGCTGGGGCTCGTGTTTCATCTCCGGCAGAAGGCGATGGTGTCGATGCTTTGCTTCGCGCTGGCCATCGCATCGCGACAGTTCATGGTGGCGTTTCCGTTGGCACTGGTGGCGTACGAGCTTAGGCGGCCCGGCGGTTTCCAATTCCGCGAGTTGCCGCGATGGATATCACCGGCGTTAGGCGCCGCGACGTTGGGTGGGTGGATCTGGCTGTTTGGCGGACCGGCACCGTCCGGGGCATTGGCACTGCGAGGCTTGGACGCCAATCGACTACAACTGCTCGATCCGGCGCGTATCACGCATTTGCTTGCATGCGTTGGCGTGTTTTACGTAATTCCGGAGTTGCTGCTCTTTCGAGAGAATCGGCGGCGACACAAGTCAGTGTGGCTAGCGATTGGGATCGCACTGGCGACCATCGCGTTTTGCGTTGCGTTTCCGCCGCTGGCCAATCCTCGCGGCGTGCCGACTCTTGGAATATTCGATCGGCTCCTGGTCATGGCGATGGGGCCGCCTTCCCGCACGCTGCTCTATGCGGTGCTCGCGGCATTGTCGATTGTGCGATTCAGTGAACTGTCGTTGGCGGGGTTTCTCGTCGCGTCGAACGCAGCGATACTCGTCTTGTCTGACCAAATGTGGGAGAAGTACGCGCTGGCGCTGTTGGTTTGTTTATGGTTCCTGCGGGGGCAGGCGACGGCGCACACGGTGAAGTCCCTGACGGACGAGTTTGCCCAAATGACTTCCCTCAGCTCCGGAATTCCGAGGATCCTTGCCCAGGTTTTGGGATCAACAATCGCGCTTGTTCCCTTCGGAATGAACTTAAAAACAGAAGATGGCAGAATCCGTTCGGACCCTTGCGCGTGAGTGGATCGCGGCCGACCGTACACTGTCGGCAGCGCCGCCAGTTGCGACACCGATCCTCGG
>JANOKE010000408.1:0-6140 GCA_031419135.1 Gemmatimonadaceae bacterium | reverse complement strand
TGTTGTCCAAGGCCTCGCCGCGCGTGCGCGTTTTTTCGATAGGCACCACCGAAGAGGGACGCGAAATGATCGCCGTCGCTGTGGCATCGGAAGCGTTGCTGGCGAAAATGGACGAGAACAAGGCTAAACTCGCCAAGCTGGCCGACCCGCGCACCATCCAGATGAACGACAGGGTCGCCGACCAACTCGCTCACAGCGCTGCGCCGGTGTACTACATCACGGGCACTATTCACTCCACCGAAACCGGTGCACCCACCGCACTCATGGAACTGGCCTATCGTTTGGCGGTGGACGAAAGCCCGTATGTGAAGAACATCCGCGACCATGTGATCACGTTGATCACACCGGTTGTGGAAGTGGACGGCCGCGATCGAATGGTGGATGTGTTCAAGTGGAGGATGGCGCACCCTGGACAGACGCCGCCCAACCTCATCTACTGGGGCAAGTATGTCGCGCACGACAACAATCGTGACGCCATGGGCATGACACTCAAGCTCACGCAAAACGTGCTCAACACCTACCTGGGCTGGAAGGCACAAGTGTTGCACGATCTGCACGAATCGGGGTCATTTCTGTACGATAACACCATCGGTGACGGTCCGTACAATGCCTGGATCGATCCGTTGCTCACGAACGAATGGCAGATGATTGGCTGGAACAACGTGCAGGAGATGACGCGACTGGGCATGCCGGGTGTGTACGCCTTCGGCAACTTCGATACGTGGTCGCCCGGATACCTGATGTTCATGGCTGCCACACACAATGGCATCAGTCGACTCTACGAAACGTTTGGCAACAGCGGCACCGCCGAAACCGTCGAGCGTCAACTGTCGGCAGGAGAAACATCACGCACGTGGTACCGCCAGAATCCGCCCATCACTGGGCGGTTCAAGTGGTCATTGCGCAACAACAACAACTACGAGATAACCGGATTGCTCGTCTCGCTCAGCTACACGGCCAACACCCGCGTGCAGATGCTGCGAAACTTCTACGAGAAGTCCAAACGCTCGGTGCAGAAGCCCAAAACCGAAGGCCCGGCGGCGTATGTGTTGCCGGCCAGTGATACGCGGTTGGGTACGCAAGCCGAGTTGCTGCGCGTGCTGCAACTGCAGGGTGTGGAAATATCGCGCGCCACTGCCGAGTTCAGCGTGACCCTGCCGGTGCGTCGCGCGGCTGCAGCGGGCGGTGGTGGCCGGGGCGGACGTGGTGGCGGTGCGGGCGGTGGCAACGCGCCCGAAACGGACAGTGCCCGTCCTGCTGTGGCAACCACGGAAATACGTCGCTTCCCGGCCGGTTCGTATATCGTGCGCATGGACCAACCGTATTCGCGCATTGCCGACGCGCTGTTGGACTATCAATTCTGGAGCCCTAATGATCCGCAAAAGACGCCGTACGACGACACCGGCTGGACGTTTCCCGAAGGATTCGGTGTGCAGGCGATCCGTGTGGTGGACACCATGGCGCTCAAGGCACCCATGACAGCGGTCACCACTACCGTGAGTGCTGCCGGTGGTGTAAGCGGTGACGGCAGTGTGTTCGCCATCAATCACAACGCTGATAACGCCCTGATCACGCTGCGCTATCGGTTCAAGGATGCCGACTTTCAGGCCGCCGAAGAATCGTTTGAGGCTGGCGGCAAGCGCTTCAATCGCGGTTCGTTCCTTGTGCGTGGCGTTGCCCGCGATGCGATGGACAAAGCCACGCGTGAGTTGGGCTTGAACGCCACTGCGCTGGCCACCGCGCCAGGCGTGAAGATGCATCCGTTGCGCGCGGCGCGTGTGGCCATGGTGCACGCCTGGACCAGCACGCAAACCGAGGGCTGGTGGCGTTTTGCCTTTGATGCATACAGCATCCCGTACGACTACATCAGCTTCCAGGACATCCCCAGGCTGGCCGACTTGCGCGCCAGGTACGACGTGCTGGTCATGGCGCCCGGCAGCGGCAACCCGCTGGGCATCATTCAGGGCATGCCGCAGTGGCGGAACGCGATCCCCTGGAAAAACTCACTGGAAACACCCAACATCGGCACGTATGCGCAAACCGACGACATGCGCCCCGGGCTTGGATGGGACGGACTCGCCAAAGTGCAGGCCTTCGTGCGTGAGGGTGGCGTGCTGATCACCGCGGAAAGCTCGACGGACTTCGCGATGCAGTTTGGTTTGGCCAATGGCGTGAGTTCCACCACACCCACCACGCGCGTGGTGACCGGAACGTTGCTGCGCACGCGACTGGCCGATGAAACCAGTCCCATTGTGTACGGGGTGATTGACAATCTCGCGGTGATGAGCAGCGATGGCCTGGCATTTGGCGTGGCCAACGCACGCGGTGGTCGTGGCGGTGGCGGTGGCGGTGGTGGCGGCCGAGGTGGCGACGGAGGTGTGCGGCTCACCGGACGAGGCACGCCCGACGATGCCGACGTGGTGCCCGGACGGCCGCTCGATGTGGTCGGACACGCTGATACCGTCGCCACCCCGCCAACGGTGCAGCCGTGGCAAGTGGCCGTTCCCACGCTCGATCAGTTGCGCAATCCGCTCAACATTATTCCCCCTGATCAGCGTCCGCGTGTGGTGCTTCGGTTTGCCGATCAGGGGCAGTTGCTGGTGTCGGGATTGCTGGACGGCGGCGCGACCATTGCGCAGCGACCGGTGGTGGTGGATGCGCCGTATGAGAAAGGGCATGTGGTGTTGTTCGCCAACAACCCGGTGTATCGCGGCACCACGGTGGGCTCGTACTTTCTGGTGTTCAACGCCATTCTCAACTTCGACAACCTCAATGCGGGGCGGGTGAACGCCGCGCGGTGACCGATCTGGTGTTTAGGAGCGTGACGGAGCACGCCGTCACGCTCTACTCTGGCCGAGCGCGCTCGACGGAGCATCGTACCGATTATTGGCGCTGGGCGTTCCCAGCGCTGAGGGCGAGCGGCGACTGTGAGTGGCTGCCGGAGGATGATGGAAGGATTGTTGCACGACGGTCGGCGGGCGTGTGCAGTGATATCACGATAGGTATCCAGATAGAACTTCGCCGCCGCGAGTGTGTTCGTTGGGCGGCTGCCTCGGGTGTTATGCTGCGCGGTGTGCAAGGATATCCGGTGCGGGAGGCGGATATTGCCGCAAGTCTTGCTGGGTTTGAAGGGCCGACGTAGGATCTGGTGCAGCTGAATAGGCGTTATGCACCTCAAGTTGACAATCGTGACGTTGGCGGGTGGGCTGGCGAAAGGTATATGACCATAATATACTTCTAGGGTGACCGATTTCGCTGCTCTGACTTCCCAGCTCGCCGGTTTCGACTGGGACCGCGGCAACGCCGAAAAGAGCTGGGTGCGCCATGGGGTATCGCGAGCCGAAGCGGAAGAGGTCTTCTTCAATCGGCCGGTGCTGCTGGCCGAGGATGCGAAGCACTCCACACGAGAGCGACGCTACAACCTTCTCGGCAGCTCGAACGGGGGGCGTCAACTCTCCGTCATCTTCACCGTTCGGCAGAATCTCGTTCGTGTCATCTCGGCCCGGCCCATGAGTCGGAAGGAGCGTTCGCACTATGCCAAAGTCCCGGTCGAAGCTCCCTAACGCGAAGCCGACGGCGCGCGCGAAGGCACCGCTGAAGGCGATTCCGAAGTTTCGCTCGGAGGACGAGGAGCGAGAGTTTTGGGCGACCGCCGATTCGACGGAGTACTTCGATTGGTCAAGCGCACAGCGCGTCGCGTTTCCCAATCTGAAGCCGTCGACCGAAACGATCTCGCTACGCTTGCCGCAAGGCTTGCTCGACGATCTGAAGGTGCTCGCGAATCAGCGCGATGTGCCGTACCAGTCACTCTTGAAGGTCTACCTGGCGGAGCGCGTCGCGGTCGAACGCGATGCGACTGCACGGCCGTCTCGTCGCGTGAGTGCATAACGATGCTTGCTGCAGACGGGCGTTTTCGGTAGCTCGCTACGCTCGCTTTTGTTTGATCGCCCGCTGCAGAAGCCCGCGTTATGGGCTTCCAAGGTCCGATAGAGCGGTTCAAGTCATAAGGGGACACGGAATATGACAAGATGCTTGTTCCGGTTGGTCCGTTGCGCCGCGATCCCACTCATGATCGCCGCGCTGTCCCGCTCGGCCGCCGCCTGCTCGCTGAGGGCACCGTGGGAGATCAACGACCCGCTGATGATAGCGTTCATGGGTTCACCGCTGTCTGATACGGTCTTGGCCGGCGACGGCTCGCGTCGACCGGTCGTTGCGATGGGGCATTCCGGCGCTGGCGCGCCGCGGGTGGCGTATGGACAGCGGGTGCGGGTCGACCGCGTGGGCGATCGCGCGCGGAACGCCTTGCCGCGCGATACGCGCGAGGTAGTGCTCGTGCCGTGGGACTATGCGGCCGACTGCAGTCCGGTCGCATGGGGACGCAGTGCCCGCTGGCTTCCTGATTCGCTCAGTGGGCTGTTTCGCGCGCGCTTGCGCCCACGTGCGCAGTGGGCGCGGGGCATTCCCACCTTCGACATTACCGGTACGCACTTCCAGCCGTATAGCGATCGTCCGTCTGGTGCGACGGTGTTCGACGTGTTGTCGTCGCGCGAGTCGCGCCTGAGCGCACCCGCGTTGTTGTCGTTCTACGATGCGTTGCCTCCGCTGGGTGTCGCGCCGGACACGCTCGCGGCGCTGCAGTGGATCACGCGGATGAGAGCGGACACAGCCCTCGCGAATCGGTATCCCGTCGGTGCGTTCACGTATGACGCTCGCGCCCAGTTCGAGAGTGCACGAGCAAAGGCGATACGCGTCCCGGTGGCGGGAACCTTTCGACTGGACGTGTTGATCGACAGCTTGCCCCCGCGTACGCTCTTCCTGCGCGTCAGTGCCGCGGTGTCGTCGCTGCAGGACTCGGCACGAGGCATTCCCGACACGGCGCTCGTGCCGCGCCTCCCGGAGGGCTACTACATTTCCACCGCCGCAGCAAAGACGATCGATCAACTTCCCACGCAGTGCCGAGAGTTCGACCATGCAACGATTGCGTATGTCGACCTCGATTGGCACGTGCCTATGCCCGCGGATGGCACGGGTGAGTGGAAAGGAGGGATCGATGAACGGCTGCTCGAACTGCTCCTCTCGAGCGACGAACGCGAACGGTGGCAAGCACGTCGCCGCGCAGCCTTTGCCGCCACCGCCGATTCCCTACGGACGATGCCCGACTCCGTTCGCGCACTTGACCGCAATCGGCTCTTTATCTTCATCCCCGATCGCCCGTTGCGCATAAGCCAGGACGCCGTCGGTCCGATGCGCATCGAGGGCGCGATAACGATCCCGTTGCTTGGTGTATTCCGGATTCGTGGCGAGCGGATTTCACGGGATCCGTTGCCCTGTCAGGACGGGGTGGACGGAGTACGTGATGTTGATGAGTTTGCGTTTGCCAATGCCCGCCGGACTCAGTTGACAAGCGAGGCGTCGGCGGACGTGCGTCGGGCCTTGTAGACACCTCGCGCATAACGATGCTTGCTGCAGTCGGGCGTGTTCGGTAGCGCGCTGCGCGCGCATTTCATGTGAGCGCCCGCTGCAGAAGCGAGCGTTGGACAGCCACACATGGATCACAGGAGGACGAATGCTTGTCTCTGCGCTCGCCATCGTAGCCGTGTTGATGCCCATCGCCTCAGCGCTGGGGGCTCAATCCCGACACGAGACCGTCAGGTTCGCCGCTGGGGCGGACACGCTTGCCGGCACACTCACCATTCCGATGTCGAATCGCCCTGCCCCGGCGGTCCTCATGCTCTCCGGTGCGGGCGCTGATGACCGGGACGCAACAACAGGCCGGTTTCGTCCGTTCAAGGTTCTTGCGGACACGCTGTCCGCGTACGGTTTCGCTGTGCTCCGATACGATGATCGTGGCGTGGGTGAGACGGGCGGGCGGCACATGTGGGAGTACACGGTCGCTGAGCACCAGGAGGAAGTCCGCGGCGCGCTCGCGCTGCTCCGAAATCGCCCAGACATCGACGCCAGTAGCATCTTCTTGCTTGGTCATAGCTACGGCACGATAATGGCGGGCCTCTCAGCGTCGCGTGACCATTCGCTGCGTGGGCTCGTTCTCCTATCGCCAGGTCGCGACTTGACCGCGTCGCAGATGGACCTGCAGGTCGCCCGTGCGACCGCGCGAGGCCGGACGCCCGCTCAGGTTGCGG
>JANOKE010000407.1:0-6694 GCA_031419135.1 Gemmatimonadaceae bacterium | reverse complement strand
ACGCTGGGGCGAGACGCGCCCGAATCGGACGACTACGTTCGAGAATCGCGATCACGTCGGCTTGCGACGCTCCACGGCGCCGCGCCGTCATCGCTTCACGAGTGATCGCCGTCAGCGCGTCGAGATCGGCCTTGTTGGCTTGCTTGAACCGTTCGTTGATGGTGCGGATGGCGGCCCGCTGCTCAGCAGTGAGTTGCAGGCCAGCGGGGGCACGGTCGAGGAACCCAGCGGCCGAAACACCCTGATCAGCCGTTTCGAGCACGGCCTCAAAGGTCGGCTCATCAGAAACGGTTTCGGTGGGCGCACCGCCACAGGCGGCTAAGAGGAGCGCCATGGCGAGCGCAGGAAGAGTTCGACGGAACATGGGACTCCGGGCTATGGTGGAACGAAGCGCTGGGACGTGTTCAGCCCCGCCGATTATAAAGAGTATACGCATTCAACGGGGAAACGTTAAGGAGTCTGGGGTCGCATTTCGCGTTGGTATGGCGGGAATGTGGTTGGCAGGTGGGTTATCGGTGTGGGTTGTGGCTTTCGTTGCGGCGCCATGCTCGCTGCGCATTCAATGAAGGCGGTTTCCTTGCCACGAATGTTCGCGCGGCTCCCGGTTCCGGAACAAATGAAACGTGCCACGCAGCGTAACACGCCCGCAGTTCATCCTCATCGATGGCTTCCTGTCCGGCAACGATTGTCTCCACCACATGAACGCCGCCGCCCTCAGTCGCGTTTTGAAGTCGGTCAATAACCTCTTCACGATCGCACTCCGAATACGACGCAAGCGCGGCCGGCGTGAAGACAACGGCGGTGAGTCGGCCATCTGGCCGGAAGTCGCACAGTTCGGTCGCGAGACCGCGTACTCGCGCGCGCAGCCCCGCCGCGCTTGCGGCAACCAGCACGCGTTCCACCACGTCTGCCTCGGGCTCCACGGCGGTAACCCGACAACCGTTCGCTGCGAGATACAAAGCCGAGCTCTCCACGCGCGCTCCATTCACGAGAACATGTGCGTCCAGCGGCACCGCGTGAATGGCAAGGCTGAGTGGCGTATCGGCGCGAAGGCCCCAGCATTCGGCCCGTGTGGGCTCGTTGGCATGCCTGAGTCGGCGCCGACTCCAGTTCCCAAAGTCCGGGATCGAGAGGCGCCGTGCGATGTGCCGATTGACTTCGGCGGCGAGCAGCAAATCGTGAAGGCCAAGCTGCGGTGCGGCGTCGAGTGAGACCTGCGCAGCGTCTGCTATGGCGCAGAGATGCGCGCGGGAGACCGAGTTCTTGTACGATTCGACCTCGCGATCGAAGTACAATTCGTATTCATGGCGGAGGGACTGCGGGCTGACGGAACGCATTGAGGCACATTCGTGTTGAACTGTGCGCTTGTCAAGGCGAGGCGCGGAGTCGCTCGCCCGGTTGTTGCGCGACCGCTCTATTGCATGCGCTTGCCGTGCGACCGGGAATGATACTTGCACCTGTATGAACGCAGCCGAAGGAGTCCTTGAAACACGCCCAAACCCATGCAAGATCGCATAGACCCTGAGGAGTTTGCCCCAGCGAGCGCGGCCGAGGTCGCGGCGCTGTTATATGGATTCGCGGCGAGCGTGGCGACTACGATCGCGAGCACATTGCACACGAGTGGACGTCGCAGCACGCCGCCAACTGGCGACGCTGGCGCCTCACGGAGTATCTCTTCGTGGCCGACCGCTCGGCCCGGGAAATTGTGGCGCGACTTGGCGGTTGACCGTGCCCGTTGGCCAATGTTGCGTGTCGCCTGCTCCGTACAGTTTCATCACACTTTTATCCGCCTATCATGAATCGCATCGTCGTTTTCAGCGGTAGCGCGCATGAAGCGCTGGCCACCGCCATTTGCAAGCGACTCAGAAAGCCGCTGAGCCAAGCCACTATCGCGCGTTTCAGCAATGACTGTCTGAGCGTGCAGCTGCAGGGCAATTGCCGAGAGGCCGATGTGTTCATCATACAGCCGCTCGTACTGCCCGTGCAAGAGCACCTTGTGGAGCTGTTGTTCATGATGGATGCGGCGCGAGGAGCCTCGGCGGCGCGTATCACGGCGGTGATTCCGCACTACGCGTATGCACGGTCTGACAAGAAGGACGCGCCGCGCATTTCCATTGGGGCGCGCTTGGTGGCCGACCTGCTGGTGACGGCCGGCGCCAGTCGTGTATTGACCATGACGCTGCACTCACCGCAGGTGCACGGGTTCTTCAGCGTGCCGGTGGATCATATGAATGCACTCAAAGTGCTTGCCGCGCATTTCCGGCAGCGGAGCCTCAGGAACACCGTGGTCGTGTCACCGGATCTGGGGAATGCCAAACAGGCCAGTCACTTTGCGCGCATGCTCAAGTTGCCGGTGGCGGCAGGGAGCAAGCAGCGGTTGAGCGATGACCGCGTGGTGATTGATGCGATCGTGGGCAATGTGGATGGCAAGAACGTGATCGTGCTCGACGACGAAATTGCGAATGGTGGGACCATTGTGGCGGTGCTGCAGAAGCTGCGCGAACGCAACGTGAAACGGATTTCGGTGGCCTGCACGCATGGGTTGTTCACCGGCAAGTGCATCGAGCGGCTCCGGTCGGAGACGGATGTGGCCGAGATCGTGACCACGGACACCGTGCCCGTGCCAGAGGAGAAAAGGCTGGCGAACATGACGGTGCTGTCGGTGGCGCCGTTGTTGGGAGAGGCGATTCGCCGGATTCATGTGGGAGAGTCGGTGAGCGGGTTGTTTGGGTAGCTTTGACCTCAACGCTGGCAACGCGAGACGCTGAATGAATTCCTTGTCCAGTTCCCTTAGGCTTCACCCCATTTCACAGCGCTCTTCCGTCTCCCTGATCCTTGCCCTGAGCATTTGGATACTGGTTTTCGCCATTGGTACGTGATTGGCCAGATATGAATCGGCCAATCGTACAAACTCGACAAAATGCAACATTGCCGGAATCGGATCCGCATCATTCATCTTCATGACGCCCCAAAAATAGTGCGGCTCGGCAAGAGTCGGGTTCTTGCGTGTGGCCGTGAGGCAAGCGTGGATCGCCCTCGCCTGCCGATCGGCGCGTTCGGGCTCGTGAAGTAGATCGGCGCTGAATTGCCGCGCTAAACCCAGATTGTGATACGCCGGTGCGAAGTCAGCATTTTGGCGGATCGATTCTTCAAATGCCGGGATGGCAAGATCGTGCATTCCGAGTGAGGTGAGCAGCAAACCGAGTCCATACTGAACCAAGTATGTGTCCGCATTGGGAGGTTGCTTCACGGTCTGTTGGAACCCCTGAAATATCTCATTGGCGAAGCCCTGGTTCCTGCCGGCGTTGAGCAGCATGTCGTGATGCAGTTGCGTCGGCTGCGGGCACGACTTGACAAACGTGACGTACTGCGAGACGGCTTCGTGCGGTTGCGACTTCCGGCACCAGGCGAACATCAGGTTCATACAGATTTCAGGGTCGTCTGGCTTGGCGCGGACCGCAGCTTGCAACAGCGCGATGCCCCTATCGATTGAGTCAGTCATGGTACAACTCCTGGCGCACCAACAGTGCACCCAATCGTGCGGTGAGTTCAGCCCAGTCGGGCTTGAGTAGCAAGGCGGCGGCGCGTCGCCTCTGGAATGTTGAGAAGAGCATCTGCGCCTCGAAGCAATACCAGCGTGTGGCTTCCCTTTGCATGCGGCGAGACGCCGTGCCGAATCTCCAGCTCCGTCACGCTGGCGCCGGGGAATCTGCTGACCACCGGGAATCGTTTCGCGGTAGCATCAGGAACGTCGCTGGGCACCCAACCGTAGCGGTGACCAATGAAGACCAGGAAGAACGGCCTGCACTCGTCCACCTGTTCCAGACACAAAGTGATCACCTGCGCGTTCTTCGCTTCATCCTCGGTAATGCCCCAGCGCAGGTCAATGTCGTACAGTTCGACGCGATGCTGCAGCAGCCTCTCGCGCAGCTTTGGGAATACCACCTTGATGAGATAGTCGCGCTCTGCACGCATATCGCGGAACGTCGAGGAAATGAAGACGCGAATGGTTCGCCAAGACGTAGACATGCGCGGAGCGCCTTGCTCTCAGTTGCTCAGGGTTTGAACCGACGCATCGCAGCCGACGCGAGGCTCGCCGCTCACGTTACCAGACCAAGGTACTTGTCCAGCCACCCCTGCCCCTTCCGCGATGAGCTGCGTGTGCGGCACCTCGACGTGAATGCATCGCGTAATGGTCGTGGCCCGGCGTGCATTACATGTTGTCAACGGCTCGCTCCACCGCTCGCCGTGAAACCCGCGATGTGGTCTCCTGCCGCGCGCCCCGGAACGAGTATCTCGGATTCGTCGGGTGCCCGATAGCGTGCGTCGCGTTCACGGCCGCTCCAAGCTAGTGCCGCTTCCACAGCGTGCTGCAGAACCGGCTCGGGTAGCATATGTCCCGCACGCTCTATGACATGACAACGGGCTCCCGTAACGCTCTGTGCGAAGAGCGTGGCTCGCGCGGGAGGACAGCCGATGTCGTCGGCACCAGTGTGAATCTCCATCTGCGCCGCAGCTGCAAACCCGCCATCTTGCGCGAGCGTCAGCAAACGCTCCGCGTACGGCGGGCGCGATGCATTCCAGCCTTCCCTGGACGTGCCAGTACCAAGCACCGGCGAAAACAAAACCACGCATCCGGGAAATGCCGTCAGGTCGGCCAACGTGTGCAGAAGCAGGTACGCTCCATACGAATGACCCACCAGCAACGCACTCTCGTACCACCACGCGTCGCGTAGGTCAGATCGAATTGCCGCCAGTTGCTCATGGAAACGAAGCGATGCCAGCGTCGACGCCTCGCGCCCTTGAACCGTCACGCCGGCGTCGCGCAACGCGCGGCCAATCGGCCCGTCGAGCGATTCGCCCCGACCAGTCACGAAGTAGGCGTGTGCCGACGCCACGGACATTACTCCACTTCCCAGTCGATCTCCCCCTGCAACTCGACCGGCACCAGTTGGGTCAACTGCGTATGCAGCTCCTCCTGAGACACCGCACGCGGCGCGCGGAAGAGGAATGACACGTGGTGCTTGCCGAACGCCTTTCGTTCGCTCAGAATCGAACAGCCTGCGCCCCGCAGCGCTGCACGATACGCATCGGCCACCTCAGCCACCCGACCGTTGGGAAGCTCCTTGATCACCACGCGGCAAATCGGTCGCGCGTCGAGCACATAGATCAACGCAAACGCGAACAGTGCAGTGAGCACCGCGAACTGCGGCAGGCCAAGTCCGGTCGTGAGGCCGACCAGCGTCACGATGATCAAGCGGCCGGTATCACGCGTCGAACCGGTGTCGGTGCGGAACCGGAGGAGGCCTCCGATCCCGAATACCACAACGCCCACTACCATGCCGTACTTGAGCACGGTCACGCCGATGACGGCGCCGACGACCGCGTACATGATGTACACCTTCGGCAGCTCGGCCTCTTCGAGCGTGTCGACGGTGCGGAGCGTGGCAGGGTGAAACGCGATGAGCGCGCCGAGCCCGGTGGCGAGAAGGAGCGAGCCGAGTGACGAAAGAATAAATGCAAAGTCCAGAAAGCCGCGCCAGCCGGCTGCGTCGAGAGTGCCCTGTGTGTCAACCGCAAACGGCGACTGAGCGCAGCAGATGCCGACAGGCAGCATCGCGAGCGCCAGACCGGCTGTACGAACGCCAATGCGGAGCATCGTCATGGAGTGGTAGGCAAACCCGGGCTTCGTCTGCGGGCCTTCATGCCGCCTCCGTCAAGGAGTTCGGGAATGTTCTCCACCGCCCGGCGGTCATAGTCCTTGATCTCTTCCGTGAGATCCGCCCAGGGAACCAGATACGGGCTCGTAAGTCGTTCTACATTCTTCTTGCCGTCGGCATACGTCCAGCCGCCGAGAAACCGTTCCGCATTCCACCGATTGTGTTCCATCTGCGACAGCACTTCCAGTTCTGCCGCGCCAGACGCAACCGCTCCATCAAACTTCGTCACCGCGTCGCCAATATCATCTTTGGAGACGACATCGCAATCAATGGCGCGCATCTTGATTCGTATGTGATCTGCCTGTTGCCGGTTTGACTCGCGAAACACTTCGCCCAAAATGCGCCACGGTTGCACGGACGGATCGTCGGCCGGTCGACTGTCTTTTTGACCCTCGATAAAGGCGGCGTGAATGGCTTGAGCAAGTTGCTCTCGTTCATCCATCTTGAACGCCTCGTCAAAACCACCGGCATCAAGCATCCCGAAGGTCGGCAACCATTCCGACGGCACCCCCTTCTGTCGCCCAAGCTCCGCGACGAGGCCCAAGCCGGTGCGCCGCGCGAGTCGAATGGCAACCCGGGACCCGCTTGGTTTCATGGCCGGAATAAGCCGCATGGCGACTTCTGTGGTGAGGGCTTCATCGTCGAAACACACCGCCACGCTGCACATGGTGTTCGGGTCGGTGCACCATGTGTGAAGCAAGGCGGTCGCGCTGGGTGAGTTGATGTCGTCTTCGTGGAGGTCAAGCTCGCAACAGCTGAGGAACTGTGGGTAGCGCGACAGCAATCGAGCGCCCATTTGCCGCGCGGAGCGATCGATGACCGAGATCTTCAACCGGAGCGCGGGATCCCGGCAAGCGTTGGCGAAATGCCCCAGCTTTGCCGCGCGCGCAGCAACCGCGCGCCCCATGCGCCCAAAGCCAAGGATGACGAGGTGCACGCGTCGCGGTTCATCGTAGCGAACGCCGTTCCAGTCG
>JANOKE010000406.1:0-1426 GCA_031419135.1 Gemmatimonadaceae bacterium | reverse complement strand
ATTGCTCTTCGGCCCGTGGGTGTTGGTGTGGGCGGTTTTGTGCGCTACGCGCCGGCGTGGGTGGTGAGCAGCGTGCAGCATCTGGTGTGTGCGCCCACAGTGGTGCTCGAGCGTTCCGTGCGTGAACTGTTCACCCGTGTGTTACGCGAAGAAGCGTTGCGCATGCCCGAGTTACTGGAGGCGCCTGGCGGCGACTTCGTGGTGCGCGTGAACGAAGCGGGACCGTTTACCGATGGTGGCCCGATGAACGACAACGGACAGACGGGGCGAAAGCTCGTGATGGACTTCTACGGGCCGCATGTGGCGATTGGTGGGTAAGCGTCCGGAATTACCATGTCACCGTTGGCCAGCCGGTGGTCGGATGCTGAGCGGAGTTGTTTGGTGGGACTCGTGGCGCGTGGAGCGCCCGCAGAACGGTGCTGACTACTTCGGATCCGCGGCGCCGTAGAGTTCGCGCCAGCGATCGGGCAGGAGATCCTTCACCGGGACGCCCTCGCGGAGTTTGCGGAGCACGTCGGTGAAATACGGCAGCGGGGGCACCCCGTGTTGCGCGCAGGTGCGCATCAGCGAATAGAGCACGGCGGCGCGCCGCGCGGCCTCGTGCGAGCCGGCGAACAAATAGTTCTTGCGACCGACGGCCACCGCGCGGAGCTGGCGCTCCGTGCCGTTGTTGTCCAGGAGCAAGCGCCCGTCGTCGACGAAACGCGTCAGCGCCGTCCAGTGATTGAGCACATAGCGGGTGGCTTTCGCAAAGGCACTGCTCGGGGGTTCGTTCAGGTGCGCGCGGGCCAGGGCGTGTTGGAGTTTCTCCAGCACGGGGCGCGACCGCTCCTGTCGTAGCAGCGCGCGATCCGGCGGCGACAGGTTTTTCGCGTTGGCCAGATGCTCGATCCGGTACAGCCGCGCGATGAGCTGCAGCGGGTAGGCCACCCGGCAGTCAGTCTCCTGCAGCTCCACCAACCGCCGACGGGCATGCGCCCAACAGCCCACTTCCACGGCGGTGCCCGCTTGCCCGTTGTAGACGCGATCAAACACGCTCGCCGCATCGGCCTGCACGTACCCGTCGCGACCACGCAAGAAGTCCCACGGACCCGTCGCGCCCTCTCCCGTGGGCGCGTACGTGTAGACCACGTTCGTGACATCCCCCCCGTAGCACCAGATGGTGCCCTTCTCAATGTTCTCCGCACTCGTCGGGTCCAACACCTTGAGCCCCGTCGCGTCGGTGCCGATCACATGCGCGCGCTGCACGCGCTAGCGGGCACTCCTCCAACACTGGGACCAATTTTGAGAGGAACGCAAATCGCAGTGGTCGGCAATGGAAGCAGCGGGGGCATCACGTACCCGTCGCGGCCACGCAAGAAGTCCCACGGACCCGTCGCGCCCTCTCCCGTGGGCGCGTACGTGTAGACCACGTTCGTGACATCCC
>JANOKE010000405.1:0-3150 GCA_031419135.1 Gemmatimonadaceae bacterium | reverse complement strand
CGCCAACGCAGCCAATCCGCGCGTGCCCGTTCCGCGGAGCAGGCGCATCACGATGGTCTCCGCTTGATCATCGCGAGTGTGCGCGGTTGCCACCCGCGCGCCAAACGCCCCTGCCACGCGGTGCAGAAAGCGCCAGCGCGCTGCCCGCCATTCCGCTTCGGAGTGCGCCGACGTGCGCGCCCGTTCGCGCACCACGGTGTGCCCGAGCAGACGCGCGTTGGCGGCCACATGTGCGGCGGCATCCGTGGCGTAGCGGCCCGTGCCGTGATCGAACGTGGCGACGGCGGCCAGCCGATCGGGCGCCCACCGGGCCACGGCATACATCAGCGTCATCGAATCGCGACCACCGGAGACGGCCAACACCACGGGTCCGGGGGCACGTGCGAGCGCCACCTCGATCGACGCGCGAAGCAGTGCCTCAGTGGGCACGGTGTCGTCAGACTCGCTGTTCACCGCCATATCGCACACTTCACTCGCTGACCACATGCCGTCAACCGGTGGTTCCGCAACGGCGCCCGAAGGGCCGCAGGCTTCCCCACTACCTTCGTCATCGGAACTCCGCTATTCTATTCGGCGTTGTCCCTCGGTCTCGTGCACGTTGGCACTCGCGACCGCCTGCACCTCGTCGGAGAGATCGTCGTGGAACACCACGGAGTATTCGGGACTATCTGGGCATCCTTGGGCATGACCGCCTACTACATGGCGCTCACGTGGATCAACATCCTCCTCGGACTCGTGCTCGGCCCACTGTTCATGATCCCGCTCACATGGGTACAGGACGCGTTCGCGAAAAAGTAATTGGCGGATCGGATATGTCACTCGGTACGATCGCGATTCTGGTAGGTCCCGAATACGAAGACCTGGAAGTCTGGTATCCGAAACTTCGCCTTGAAGAAGCCGGCTATCACACCCCGCTGGTCGGCATGGGCGAGTTATCGTATCGCGGGAAATGGGGATATCCGGCGCAGATGGACATCGCCGTGAAGGACGTCGACCCAGCCTCACTGCGCGGTGTCCTCGCTCCTGGTGGATGGGCGCCCGACAAGCTCCGTCGTGACCCGGCCGTGCTGCAACTCGTGCGCACCGTGCACCATGCACAGGGATTGGTGGCCACGATCTGTCACGGGCCCTGGATCTTGATTTCGGCGGGGATCGTGCGCGGTCGCACGCTCACGTCAACGGTCGGCATCCGCGACGACGTGGTTAACGCCGGGGCAACCTGGGTTGACGAGCCGTCGGTTATTGATGGCAACCTGGTGAGCGCGCGCGTGCCCAAGGATCTGCCGGCCTTCACGCGCGCCATGCTCACGGTGCTGGAACGTACGTGACCGAGGTGCCCGAGTCGTTTTAGGCGGAATTAGCGCACACGGCGGGTGACAGCGTATATCGCGTAACGCGTCCCGGATCACCGCTTGACACCAACACGTGGGATACCGCGCTCTCGCTTGATGACTTCATCGCGCGCGCCACGGTTCATCAGGGACTCTGGCAAACCACCCGTCGTCTCGCCCAGGTCAGTGACGCGGATGCCGACGCCGTGCGTTCGCTGACCAGCCCACTGCGATTGTTGGTGTTGCTTGAGGACTGGTGCGGCGATGCCATTCACACCATCCCCGTCGTGTTGCGTCTTGTCGAATCCAATCCGTCGCTGATGTTGCGGGTGGTTCGGCGCGACACGCATGATGCATTGATGAAGACGCATCTGACGGGAGCGTCTCGCGCGATTCCGGTGGTCATTGTGTACGATGCGAGCGGGCACGAGAGGGGATGGTGGGGACCACGTCCGTCCGCACTGGACACATGGGTATCGACCGAGGGACACGAGATGGAACCGGCCGACCGCTCGCGCGCAGTGCGGCACTGGTATGCGCGCGATGGTGGAGCCACCACGGCCGCCGACCTGCTGACACTGCTGCAACACGCCGATGCCACCGCCGTGGTGTGCCGGACCGAGCCATCTGAACGATGAGTCGTTAACCTCGCGTCGTTCTACGTGGCCGATTCGGACGCAAGTGAGTCGTATCGTCGCCCACGCCAACGCGTCGGTGTTCGCGCCGTGCTGATGGTCAGTCGAACGGCCGCGGGAATATCAGCCAGCCACGAGCACCAGAATGGCAGACCACGTTCGGTGTAGCTGCCGCGCAGCCCCGCCAGCAAGAGCAGGCGCACGAGCAATGCCGAGGCGTTCACCACAAGCAGTGTCCCGACGAGGATGCGATGGGGCGTGTGTGCCAACCACACACTTTCCGACAGCGCGAACGCGACGAGCGCTCCGAGCAACGGCAGCGGGAGGGCCTGCGTAAACCACACCAACACGACGTCAAACCAGCGGCGCCAAAGCGGTGTCGCATCCTTGAGATCGAAGCTGCGTCCCCATTCACGCCACATGTCGCGCAACGTCGCGTACGAACGCACCCGGATGATTTCGGATCCGTCAAGAAATCCCACTCGCGCGCCACGCGCGGCGAGATAACGCGCCAGCGTAACGTCGTCACTGAATGAGGCGCGCGCTGGCCCGTAGCCGCCGTGGTGCTCAAGCAACGCCCGTCGCGCGAGAAAACATTGCCCGTTGGCCAGCACGCGATCGGGCGGTGGCTGTATCGCGCCCGAAGCGCCGCAGCGGTACACCAACGTGGTCAGCATGGCGGGCTGCACCAATCGCTCGCCAGCACTTTGCCCTTCGAACCGCGGAGAAAACGACGCGACATCGAACCGGTCCTGTTCAGCGGCAGCGATTACGGCACCGATAAGTCCTGGCGCGGGAACGGTATCGGCATCGATACCCAACACCCATTCGCCGCGCGCCTGTCGAAGCCCGGTCTCCAGCGCCCAAACCTTTCCCACCCAACCCGCTGGGAGCGCATCGTCGGTAATGAGACGAATGCGGGGATCACGCAACGCCGCCGCCGCCACGAGTGCTGGCGTGCCATCCGTGGAGCGACTGTCCACCACCAGCACTTCCAGCAGTGGTGCGTGTTGTGCCATCAGTCCTTCAAGGCACGGCGATAAGCGCTTCGCTTCGTTCAGTGTCGCGACGACCACTGTTACGGTGGTCTCGTGTGTCGGCATGCGTGTCGGATCGACTGGTGGCCGGCGAGTACGTCCCGGCATCAGCCGCGCCAGCAGAATCCCCAGCATGCCCAGTTGCAT
>JANOKE010000404.1:0-3708 GCA_031419135.1 Gemmatimonadaceae bacterium | reverse complement strand
CCCGCTTCGACGTGCTTGAGTACCTGATGCACCGTTAGAATTCCCAATGAACATCACCGTATTGTTGGGAGGAGGATCGGCGGAACGCGATGTGTCGCTGTCGTCGGGACTGCGCATTGCGGTTGGTTTGCGAGACAGGGGGCACACGGTGACGTGTCTCGATCCGGCCGAGGGCGTGCTGTCGCGCGCGACCGAAGCGCGGCTGCTGGCGAGTGGCGTGGGCAGTGCGCCGCCATCGCTGGAAGCGTTGGCGGGCTTGGGATCCAGGTCGCTGTCGCCCACGCTGGCCACGTTACCGGAAGTGACCAGCGCCGACTGTGTGTTCATTGCGTTGCACGGTGGCCAGGGCGAAGACGGCACGGTGCAAGCGTTGCTGGATATGGCTGGCGTGCGATACACCGGCAGCCGCCATCTGGCGAGCGCACTGGCGATGGACAAGCATCTCACGAAAGTGCTGCTGCGCGCGGCGGGTGTGGCGACGGCGCCCTGGATCATGGCTCCACCGCTGGGCACCGGAACGGTGGACGCGGCCGAGGTGGGTCGGCAGCTGGACTGGCCGGTGGTGGTAAAGCCGTCGAAACAGGGCAGCACGGTGGGATTGTCGATCGTGCGCGAGCCCAGCGAGTTGCAGCCAGCGATTGCCGAGGCGTTCCGGTACGATGACGAGGTGATGATTGAGCGATTCGTGCCGGGGCGGGAGCTGACGGTTGGCATTTTGGGGGACGAGGTCCTCCCCACGATCGAGATCAAGCCGGCTAAAGAGCTGTACGACTATGAGTGCAAATACACGCCGGGGATGGCGGAGGAGTTCGTTGCCGAACTGACACCGGACCTCCAAGCCAAGTTGGAGGACCAGGCTCGGCGGTCGTTCTCGGCCCTGAAACTGCGCGGGTACGCGCGCATTGACTTCCGGCTGGATCCCTCCGGGCAGCCGTGGTGTCTGGAAGCCAACACGTTGCCGGGAATGACGCCAACGAGTCTCATCCCGCAGGCCGCGGCGGCAGCCGGCATCTTGTTTCCGGAGTTGTGTGAGCGCATCGTCCTACTGGCGCTCAGCTAGCAAATTCACTTTCAGTTGTGCACCGTTTCGACCGGTACCATCCCCGCCATGGCCACAGCCACCTACGATGAATTTGAGAGTTCGCCGCGTCCTTCGGCCGTTTACTGGCTGATCGGGCTGTGCGTAGGCGTGTTCTTCGTTCAGAGCACGTTGGTTGGCGATACGAACATGGCCAACGCTCTCGGCTATTCACCGGGAGATCTGGCGGCGCGTTCGCTGTGGACTGTAGGGACGTACATGTTCGTGCACGGCGGCCTGATGCATCTCGCACTCAACATGTGGACGCTGTGGCTGTTCGGACCGCGCGTTGAACGCGCGTGGGGTGCCAGCACCTTCACCTGGTTCTATCTGTGGTGCGGATTGGGTGGATGGGCCGCGCACTACATGTTCCAGCAACAAGGTGGCACGCTGATCGGTGCGTCGGCAGCGATTCTGGGAGTGGCGGTGGCGTATGCGTCGCGCTGGCCAGATGATGAGGTGTTTCTGTTTGGTGTGTTGCCGATGAAAGTGCGCTGGCTGGTGGCGTTCATGGCGGCGATGAACGTTGTCATGGCGATCGTCGATCAAGGCAGCATTGGTGGCACCGCGTACGCGGCGCATTTTGGCGGCATGGCGGCCGGATGGATTTACCTGCGTGCACCGAGCACACAGAGTCTTGATCGGTTTCGTCGTCGTATCGAGCCGGCGGCCGATTATGGTGACGAGAGCCCACGACCGGTGCCCAAGAGTTCGTCGCGTCCGCGCGAGCGTGATTCGGACGACATCGTAGCGCAGAGCAAGGCAGCGGTGTCGCGCACGCGGCCGGTGGCGACGCCGCGTATCGCTCCGGTGGCGGTAGCGGAGAAGCCCTCAACCGCGTTAGATGCGGTGCTGGACAAGATCGCGTCGGACGGGATGGGGAGCCTCACGGTGGCGGAGAAGCTGCTGTTGGACGAGTGGTCGAGGAAACTGCGGGAGAGCAACCGTGGTTGACAACTGCGGGAGAGCAACCGCGGTTGAGGTGTTACAACTGCAGTTGAGGTAACCCAACTGCAGTTGAGGTACCCCAACTGCAGTTGATATACCCAAACTGCCGCTGCAGTTTGCAGTTATGCCCAAACCCGAACTGCTTGAGTCGTTTCCGAATCCCTATGCGGATCGGAGTTACGAGATTTTCATGGAGACCACGGAGTTCACGTCACTGTGCCCCTTGGGTGGCATCGAGACGGACGCGGCGGATCTCAAGATGCTGGAAGGAGGCGCGCCGGATTTCGCCACCATTCGCATCACGTATTCACCGGCCGCGACGTGCCTTGAGCTGAAGAGTCTCAAGCACTATCTGTGGAGCTTCCGCAATGACGGCATTTTCTACGAGCGCGCGGTGAATCGCATTCTCGACGATCTGGTGGCGGCGTGCACACCGAAGTCGATGACGGTGGTGGGAGATTTCAATGTGCGTGGTGGACTTAAAAGCATCATCACGGCGAGCTGGACGCCGGAGTTGTGATGACACAGCGGCAATTTCTCATCAGGGGGCGATCAATGTATCGATTGAACGTCGTGCTGCATGTTGTTGCGATGCTCGCCGTGGCGACATCCGGCGTTTCGGCGCAGGAACAGGCACCGAAGCGCGCGGGCGGCAACGAAGGCAAGATGCCGATTGGTTGGAAGATTCGTGCTGATGCCGGGAACGACATGCACGGCGGGAAGGATACGTTGAGCTTTGTGCAGATGACACCGGGGTTTCATGTGACCACCGGGCCGGCCGCTATTCTGTGGAGTCCCGACAGCACCGCAGCCGGGTCATTCACCGTCGATGGTTCGATCTTTCTGTTTCCGACCAAGGGTCGCGATCAGGAAGGTTACGGGATTTTTGTAGGTGGTCAGCAGTTGGACGGCGCCGCCATCAAACGACAGACCGGTGAAGACGCGATGCAGAACGATCTGCGCGTCGTGGCGGGCGCGGAAACGGTCTCGTTCCTGGTGAATGGCGTGGAAGCGGCAAGTGTGCCGCGCCGGTCGGTGGCGCCGGATGGGGTGTTCGGACTGCGCGTCAACCATGCCGTGAACGCGCACGTGGTGAAGGTCACACGGGCGGCCGCAGGGCGCTAAAGGGGTTGGCGGCGGGGCGGGGGTGGTTATCTTGGGAGTCTGGTTCCGGGGGCGACCCTTGGGCTTGGATTGGCTAGGTAGCTCAGTTGGTAGAGCAGCGGACTGAAAATCCGCGTGTCGGGGGTTCAATTCCCTCCCTAGCCACTGCACAACAACGATTTGCCGAACGCGGACCCGAACCTTTGTTCGGGTCCGTTTTCATTTTGAGGTATTGGCGTCGTGCATTGCGGGCAATTCGCCCGCTTCCAGTCCCGCGACCAAGTCCAGAAGTCCCACCGCTTCCCAGCAGCGATTGCGCTTGCCCTCCGACAGCGGCACGAGTACTCCCACATCCACCAGCTGTTCAATGCCTTCGTAAATACGCCCACGGGCGCGCGATGTGATCGCCGCAGCGACGGGTGCGGAGATGATGGGGTGCGCGGGCAAGTGATCAATGATCAACCACGCCGCCGCGTCGGCTCGGGGATTGTGTCGTGATGCGCGCAACTTTGCGCGCCCGCCCGCCTGCAACATGCGCACGGCGTCCATGTACGCGCGCGCGATGCGCGTGGCCTGGA
>JANOKE010000403.1:0-4741 GCA_031419135.1 Gemmatimonadaceae bacterium | reverse complement strand
GTCACAAACGGGCGGGTGGTGGGCTCCATGAATATACCTTACCGGGTGAACTGCCATGTCGACGGTGTGCCACCGAGTTGCCGGTCTGCTGTGCTTTGTAATTGGGGCAGCCGCGCCAGGCATCCACGCACAGCCTGTTCGCAGTGCTGGCGTGACCGATACGGCCACGCGCGCATCAATTTTGGGCGACGTGATCGACGCCACGACGGGCAGACCTGTGGCGTTGGCGCAGGTCAGAATTCGAGGGACCGCCATGGGCTCGATCACCGACCTGGGCGGCCGGTTCGCCATTCGCCTCGTGCCGACCGGATCCTACACGCTCGACATCCGGCGTATCGGATTCGAGCCATTGGTTCGCAACGTGGTGCTCGCGGCCGGCGCGACGGCGACGAGCCTGTCGATTACCCTCGTCCCGTCGGCGTTTCGTTTGTCCGAGGTAACGGTGGCACCTGGTGCCTTCGCCTTCCTGGACGGCGCACCGGTGTCTCGCACAACCCTGTCGCGAACGGCCATCCAGGATGCGCCGTTTGGTGAAGATCTCTTTCGCGCGATGAACCGACTGCCGGGACTCTCCAGCGGAGACTACGGCGCACACTTTTCCATTCGCGGTGGACGGCAGGATGAAACGCTGTTCCTGCTGGACGGACTCGAACTGTACGAACCCTTTCACCTGAAGGATTTCAACGAAGGCGCACTGAGCATCATCGACGTCGACGCGGTTGATGGCGTGGAACTGCTTACGGGCGGTTTTTCGGCGCACTACGGCGACAAACGGAGCGGCGTCATGAACATCTCAACGCGCACGCCCACGAAGGACGGCACACGCGCCAGTGTGGGCGCGAGTCTCACCAGTGCGCACGCGCTGTTTGAAGGAACCTTCGCTGGCAGCAACGGCTCATGGCTGGTGTCCGGTCGTCGGGGATTTATCGACGCGTTGTTGCGCATTTTGAACAAGAAGGAAACGAAGGCCCCCAGTTACCAGGACGCATTTGGCACGCTGCGCTATCGGGTGCGGCCCAACCACGCGCTGGCACTGAATGCCCTGTATGCCAGTGACCGCTATCGGTTCACGATCAGGGGCACCACCGGTTTCGCCGATTCCATTCCTACGGAGGAACGCGCCAATAACGGGTACGGGAACTCGTATGTGTGGATGACGCTGCGCTCGCTGTTCGGACAACACCTGACAGTACGTTCGTTGGCATCGACTGGCGTTGTCAACGCCTCTCGGGCGGGCGACGAGCATCACGTCGTCGCACCACTCGAATACTACGGCGTGGACGGTCGCCGGGACTTCACCGTACGCGGACTGAAACAGGACTTCAGCTACCAGCGCGCGGCGCGCGCGATTGTTGACTGGGGCTATGACGCGCGCTGGATGCACGCGAACTACAACTGGGTCAATCGGGTCACGCAAAACCCCGATAATCCGCAAGTCGATACGACCGGGTTCTATCCGCGCATCACGCGTCGTGCGAAACAGACTGGCGGTTCGACGCTGGGCGCCTACATCAGCAATCGGCTCCAGTTGGCCGAACCACTCACGCTGGAATTGGGTGTTCGATACGACGCTGCCACCTACTCGCACGATCGCGATTGGAGCCCCCGAGTTCACGCCCTCTACAAGGTTGCCGAGCGCACGTCGCTGCGCGCGGGGTGGGGCGCGTACCGTCAACGTCAGGGCATCGCCGACGAGAATGCCTTCGATAAACTGAACCGGTACTTTCCCTCCGAGCTCTCCCGTCAGTGGACGCTGGGGTTGCAGCATCAGTATGCGCACGGTGGCTCGCTGCGCGTAGAGGCCTACGACAAGACGGGCTCCCGCCTGCGTCCGATTCTGCGCAACTGGAAAGCAGGACTCAATGTCTTTCCGGAGTCGGCCGAGGATCGCATTCTCGTGTATCCCGACGCCACCACGTCACGCGGGTTGGAACTCTATCACGAGCGAAGCATCGGACCACGCGTCAATCTGCGCGTTGGGTATGCCTTTTCGAGGGTCGAGGAACGGGTGAGCAAGATCGACAATGTGAACGATCGATTGAAGCTTTCCTTCAACCCCACTCACGCGGCGCCGCAGGATCAGCGGCACGCGCTCAATGTGGATGCCAGCTATCGTTTCCGAACACACTGGACGATTAATGGTGCGGTCACCACGCATTCCGGGTGGCCGTTCACGAACGAGATTGGCGTACCAGTGACGCGACGGAACGGCACGAAGGATCTTGCCGTACTACCGGACACCCTGTACGAAAGCCGTCTGCCGTTTTATCAACGGATGGACATGCGACTCACTCGGCGCCGCCAGACGGCGAACGGCGAGTTTCGTTTCTTCGTTGAGGTGATCAATCTGACCAACCACGAAAACGTGCTGGGTTACGATGTGTTCCGGATTCGTGACGCGGCCGGGACCCTCCAACTGGTGCGGAGCGTGGAAAGTTGGTTCTCGATTCTGCCTTCAGTGGGGGTAAGCTGGAGCAGGAAGTTTTAGCCGGATCGGTCGCCAGCGCGGGAAGGTCGCGGCGTTTCATGTCGTGTCAGGAAAATGCGGCTTGAAAAAAACGGGCCAGATCGATGACCAACGGCACCGTCATTCCCTCCGGCTGCCACGTGACTTCCTTGCTGAGCAATTCGCCAGGGTCGTCGCGGCCCCGCCAGCGCGAGACATTGCGCGCCTCGGGATTGAATATCCAGTACTCGCCCACGCCCTCGCGCAGGTACAGATCGCGCTTGACCTGATAGTCGAGCAGGGGATTGCTCGGCGACACGACCTCCACGGCGAGCAGCAGGTCGTGCAGCTCGTACGGATACGCGGGGCGCTTTCCTTCGCGCACGCGAACCACAAAGACGTCGGGCTGCACACGATTCCGGCGGCGGTCGCCGCGTCGCACGTCGGCCGGCGAGACCATGGCCTTGCCCACACCACTGCCCATGAGGTAGTCGCGCAGCAAGGCGTACAGTTCGCCAACGATGTCCTGATGCTTTTCACCAGGGCCGGGCGTCACGAACAACTCCCCGTCAATGATCTCGTAGCGCTGCCCGTCGTCCGGCAGCGCATCGAGCATCTCGACGGTCCAATCGTTGATGGTCGCGGGCATGCCCATACGATATTCCAATTGATGCGGGGAGAGCAAGTGCGCATCGCCCAGCATAGTGCAAAAAGTAGGCGGTGCGTCACCACAATCACGCGTGCCGGGCGAAATTGCCGCCGAGGTCACGGTCGGAAGTACACCGAGCATGAAGAATTATTTGATACTTGAACAAGAAGTTCCTCTGCGTCCTCTGCGTCCTCCGCGGTTGAATTGGTTTTCTATTTTTCTACCGCGGAGTTCGCAGAGTTCGCGGGGGACAGCGCTGTAGCGTTACAACGTGTAACTCAACGAACTCCCATGTGGTTGATTGCTGGCGGAATCCATCGCGCAAGGTGAGTTCGAAGGATGTTACCGCCAAGGACGCGAAGGTCGCCAAGAAACGACGTTGTTGAACACAACGATTCTCGGCGTCCTTTGCGTCCTCTGCGGTTTGAAATGGTTTGGGTCGTTGCCTTACTTCGGCGCGCGCGTGCCCGTGACCGTGCCTGTGACCACTTCTTCGCCCTTAGGCGTTTTGTAGGTGGCCACCATGTTCCCCATCAGCATGCCATCCTTCAAAACGCTGGCCGTGCGAACCGTCACCTTGACACCCTTGCGCAGGACACTTTCGTATTCCGCCGACTGACCCACCAGGCTATCGCCAACGATGGAGGCTTGCACCGGGACATCCGGGCGGCCTTCCAGTTTCATGGTCCACGTGCTGCCATCAGCAGAACCTGTCATAACGCTTGACACAGGCTTCTCGGCGCCGGTGAGCGTGGACACCATCTGCCAGGTCCCGGCAAAGTCGGCAAGCGTTGGCGGCGCAGCCATGGCTGGCGCCGGCGCCATGGCCGCTGCGGAGTCCATCGGTGCATCCTTGGCAGTCCCGCAGGCCGCGAGCAGGGCAAGCGTCACCAGGGCCTGTGTTGTACGCGTCTTGTGCATGGTATCCTCCGTACGAGTTGGCGGCTCCGGAATTCGGTGCCTGTCTTACGCTACACGAAATGACCAAGTATTGCAAAGCACCCACGCCGCTCGCGTGTGCCGGAGGGTGGGCGCGAAGCGCGTCAGATGAGATGCGTGGGATAGCGCCACGGGCGCCCAGACCGCAGGATTCCTGTCGACCCTGAAGCCCCGATCCTTTCGGCCCTACGCCAAAACCGCCATGCCCACGTACGCGCGTTCCGCAATTCACCTGGTCGCGCTCGTCGCGATGGCGAGCAGTGCATCGGCTCAAAACGCCGCGACGACCTCCGGTCGACCGATCACATCGACCGACGTGAAGAACTGGAATACCATCCGGCAGACCGCATTGTCGAACGACGGCAAGTGGTTTGCCCACGTGGTTGGTCCCGCCGAAGGCGACCTGACCCTGATCATTCGCGGCACCGCCACCGGTGCCACCGAGACACGCGTGCCGGTCGGTGAGACTGGCGGATCGATTCAGATCTCCGGCGATTCCAAATGGCTGGGATATCTCGTCACGCCAAATAAGGCCGTGGCAGCAGCGAATGGTCGCGGTGGACGGGGCGGCGCCGCTGGCGGTCGTGGCACGCCTCCCGGCGGTGCGCCGGCTGAGGGTATTGCGCAGGCAGCCGACACCACCACTCGAAATACATCGAAACTCGTGCTGATGAATCTTGCATCCGGTGAGAAGAAGGACTTCAACG